>JAQULA010000220.1 GCA_028718845.1 Candidatus Omnitrophota bacterium | reverse complement strand
AGATGCCGAGCTTTGAGCTGAATTAATAATCTCCGAAAGAGCATCCGATACGCGGGAAACGATCAACGACCCTTCCGCAACCTCTTTGGTCCCGGCTTCGATCGACGCCACCGCTTTCGGCGTTTCCACCTGAATTCCTTTTATCAACGATCCGATCCGGCGAGCCGCTTCGGCCGAGCCTTCGGCAAGTTTTCGCACTTCTTCGGCAACCACGGCAAACCCGCGTCCGGCCTCTCCGGCGCGAGCCGCTTCAATCGCCGCGTTCAACGCCAGCAGGTTAGTCTGGTCGGCAATACTGGTGATCGTTTCGGTGATCTGACCGATCTGCTGCGATTTATCTCCCAGCGATTGCACCACCGTCGCGGCACTGGCTACCGTCAAAGAAATTTTATTCATTTTTTCCACGGCTTCACCGGTAAATGCCCCTCCGCTTTGCGCCTGCTCCAACGACTGCTCCGACGCCTTGGTCGCCGTCTGCGCATTCCCGGCCACGCTCTTTACCGAATCCGCCATGCTTTCCATCAGCCGGGAGGTATCTTCAACCCGCTTAGCCTGGGTGGTTACCCCCTTGGCGATCTTCTGTATCGTCGAGGAGATCTCCTGGGTTGAGGCGTTCATTTCTTTAGACGACGTCGATATCTCCTGGGCAAAACTGGAAACCTTGGATGCCATATCCCGGATATGACTTACCATACTATGAAGATTTTTTATAATCTCATTAAAAGCGCGCCCTAATTTACCGATTTCATCTTCCGACTCGATTTCCACCTTATTGGTTAAATCACCCTGTGCCGCGGGTTCCGTCGCCAGCACTAATTTATTGAGCGGCCGAATGACCAGCTTGCGCAGCAATAGCAGGACCAGAATGCCGATCATCAGCACACTAAGCAGCGATATGGCAATACTTCGTATTTTAGAACCGAAAACATACTGCTGCACCTTATCCCAATCGAGATCGACGGCCAGAATACCCAGGACTTCTTTTTCTTTGCCGTGGCAAGCATAACAGGCGGCTTCATTATTAACCGGAATAAACGTGGAAAAAACCTTTCGGTTACCCCCCGCCATTTTTATCTGAATCTGCTGTACCCGCTTTTTGGAAGAAGCCTGGATCTGCGCCAGCCGCATTTCGAAATCCATTTTTTCCCCAATCATGGTTTTATTCGTACAGCGCTTAATAACTCCTTCGTTGTTGGCCAGAAAGATCTGTTCGATTTCCTGCTCCTGGGCAAGATAATCAAAAATTTTCTGCACAATTTCCTGCTCACCCCCGACCATCGGGTAGCGGATGGCGTTTAACACGCAATCACTTAATGTCGAGGCCAGGTTTTTTTCCTGCTCGACGATGATCGTGTTTTGAGTTTTAATATTTACCGTCGTAGTTATACCCAGGACAACGATCAATGCCACCCCGACCCAGAAGATTATTTTAAACTCCAGATTCTGCCGGCCCATATTCTTCATGTTTCCCCCCCCCGTTTTTTCCTGAACAAACTGGAAAATATCAAGTTACGACACTTTTATCATAATTAAAAACCCGGGTAGTGTCAAGCACTAAAAATAGCTTCCTTACCGATAGAAACACGGGATTCTAGAATTTTTTATATTGCAGATAGCTCTTGCCGCCAACGTAAAAGCCATTACTGTTTTGATTCGCGATACATACCCCAAATCGCAGCAATGAGCCGCTCATAATTGTGGATAATAAAAGTCCGGAATCCTTTTCCAAACTTTTCTTCTGGGTAGGCCTGTAACCTAATCATTACACGCATTCCATAACCATCCTGTCGATGGAATCAACAAAAATATATTAACTTTCCAGAACGCGTTTTGCCGCTTCAATAACCCGAGAAGGCTGAAAAGGCTTGGTCACAAAATCTTTCGCCCCGGCCTGTATCGCCTCGACTACCAGCGCATGCTGACCCATCGCGCTTACCATCAATATCTTGGCCTTCGAATCTTTCTCCATGATCTGTTTCACCGCGCCGATACCGTCGATGTCCCCGACCTTGGGCATTACGATATCCATGGTCACCAGATCCGGCTTCAATTCCACGTATTTATCAACCGCTTCTTTCCCGTTCTCCGCTTCGCCGAGAACTTCGTAGCCTTCTTTCTTGAGAATATCGCCGATCATCTTACGCATGAACACTGCGTCATCAACTACCAATACTTTCACTCCCATAGCTACCGTTCCTTTCTCTCTGCATCCCCCGACATTTTTTATCGCTCAGTCTTTTATTCCTTATCCGTACTCAGCGTGTCTTTCACCGCTTCGACGTGCTTCGATATCCGGCTCACTTCTTCGGCATTCAGCACCGCGTTCAAATCAAGCAATATCAATAAACGGTCGTTATATTTGCCGACCCCGCGTAAATACCGTTCATGCACTTCCGTGTCGATCAACGAAGGCGTATCCTCGATGTCGTCCGTCGAAAGGCGTAAAACCTCCGAAACCGAATCAACGATCATGCCTACCGTATTGTCACCGACTTCAACCACCATGATCCGGGTCGACTCGGTCTTGCCAGTCGATGTCAGGTCCAGCCGCTTGGCCAGATCAATTACCGTAATGATCTGCCCGCGCAGGTTTACCACCCCTTCGATAAACACCGGGGCTTTCGGCATACGCGTTATCGAGATCAGTTTCACGATCTCTTTGACCTGGTTTATATCAACACCGAATTCTTCATCGCCGATGCGAAATATTACCAGCTGAACTTCCGTTTTACTCGCTTTTCCTCCGGACATCTTCGCCCCCTCTTCGTTGGAACCGTACAACTCTTTCTTTGTCATCCGGTTCTGCGCGGCCACATCGGGCCGACACCAGCATCCGACAGTATTTCTTCATCTATGACAGAATTTTAACCGCGTCCAACGATCGCCTGTAAATCAAGCGCCGCACGCGCCAGCTCTTCGGCCGATGCCGTCAACTCCTGCATGGAAGCCGTCTGTTCCTCCGCGGAGCTCGACGCTTCTTCGGTAGCCGATGCCGATTCTTCCGCGACCACCGCGACTTCGTCGACTGCCTTGACGATTTTTTCCGCGTTCGACAACTGCTGTTGCGTCGCATCGGTGATTTCTCTTACCTTAGATGCCGCGCTTTGAGCTGAATTAATAATCTCCGAAAGGGCATCCGATACGCGGGAAACGATCAACGACCCTTCCGCAACCTCTTTGGTCCCGGCTTCGATCGACGCCACCGCTTTCGGCGGTTCCACCTGAATTCCTTTTATCAACGATCCGATCCGGCGAGCCGCTCCGGCCGAGCCTTCGGC
>JAQULA010000219.1 GCA_028718845.1 Candidatus Omnitrophota bacterium | reverse complement strand
ATGCGGGGTATCGCCCTTTATGATCGCGCCCAAACACAGAATCGCGTCGAACCGTTTCGATTTCGCCAGTTTATTCGCCACGCAGGGCATTTCAAATGCGCCGGGAGCCCAGACCACCTCTATCTTCTTTTCATCCGCGCCCAGGCGATTAAGCTCGCTTAACGCCCCATCCAACAGCCGTTTGGTAATAAAATTGTTGAACCGGGAAACCAAAACGCAAAATCGTTTCCCTTGCGCATTCAATTTCGCTTCCACCACTTTCATATATACCTCGCTTTCTATTCTTAAAAAGTTATCTGCGATTATCACCGGTTATAACTGACTACTAATGCTTTTTCTTCCATCCGGCCGCGGACTTTGGTTCCCCTATTCCACCAGCGTCAGCAAATGCCCCATTTTCTCTTTTTTCGACCTTAAATAGCGCACGTTGAAATCCGATGGTTCTATCTCTATCGGAACACGTTCAACGATCTTCATTCCGTATCCCTCCAGGCCGATGATCTTATGCGGGTTATTCGTCAGCAGCCGGATTTCTTTAATACCCAGATCGGACAAGATCTGCGCGCCGATCCCATAATCTCTTAAATCCGCCTGAAATCCCAGACGTTCGTTGGCTTCCACCGTGTCCAGGCCGTGGTCCTGCAGCGCGTAAGCCTTGATTTTATTGGTTAACCCGACCCCGCGCCCTTCCTGACGCATGTATAAAACCACCCCGGAACCGTGTTTCTGAACAATAGACATGGAGCGCTGCAATTGTTTTCCGCAATCACAACGCTGGGACATAAAAACATCACCGGTCAGGCACTCCGAATGCACCCGCACCAAAGCCGGATTTTTTATCTTGCCGCAAACCAGCGCCAAATGCGGATGAGCATCTACCTGGGAAGAATACACCAGCAGTTTAAAATTTCCGTAGGCTGTCGGCAATTTCGTTTCCGCCACCCGTTCGACCAGTTTTTCATGATGGTGACGGAATTTTATGAGATCGGCGATCGTCCCGATTTTTAGTTTATGCTTTTGGGCAAATTTAAGCAACTGCGGGGTCCGGGCCATAGTACCGTCCTCATTCATGATTTCACAAATGATTCCCGCGGGAGAAAGCCGGGCAATGTTCATAAAATCGACACAGGCTTCCGTATGCCCGGCCCGGACCAGCACCCCGCCTTCACGGGCGCGTAACGGAAAAATGTGCCCCGGCTTAACCAGGTCGGACGGTTTAGAGCGGGGATCGGCTAAAATCCGGATCGTTCTGGCCCGGTCCGGTGCGGAAATTCCGGTACTGATCCCCCTCCGGGCATCAACGGTAACGGTAAAAGCCGTTCCCAGCGGGGCCTCATTATCAACCACCATCGGATCCAGCCCCAGGCGTTCGCTGCCCGCCTTGTCCATAGCCACACAAATAAGGCCGCGGCCGTATTTGGTCATAAAATTAATCTGCTCCGCATTGACCCGTCCGGCGGCCATCATCAGGTCACCCTCATTTTCGCGTTTAGCGTCGTCGAGGATGACCACCATCCGGCCTTTTTTCAGGTCATTGATCACTTCCGGAATCGTATTGAATTTCATCAGCGCTCCTTAAAAAATAAAAACCCGAAGAACCATTCTTCGGGAAAATAAAATACACCTCAACCTGTCTTCTCACATCTAGACTATACTATTGGCGAAGGGATCGCACCTTCTCTGCCTCGGCAACACTTTTGTTGACGGGCTCGCAGGCTTTGCCCTGCCGGTAAGCGACGGGGCATCACTGCCAGTTGGGAATTTCACCCTTTCCCGAAGACCCCATAATAATATCACTCCCCGGGTTTTCTGTCAAGTTTTAGCTG
This sequence comes from Candidatus Omnitrophota bacterium, assembly GCA_028718845.1. Taxonomy (GTDB): domain Bacteria; phylum Omnitrophota; class Gorgyraeia; order B26-G9; family B26-G9; genus JAQULA01. Next base: position 1,457 of record JAQULA010000219.1, on the reverse strand, counting down.
CTGCTCCTGCTTTTTCCGGTCATAATAACCGGGATCGCGGGAAACCACCGCCGACATCGCCCGCTGGGCGGATTCAAGGTCGCCGGACTTGGCATACAGGATCGAAAGCGCGTAATCGGCCGGGAGAGAAAATTTCCGGCTTTGCGCGGCTTTCTTATAATAATCGATCGCCCTCGGCAGGTCATTACGCCGGGAGAAAATCGTCCCCAGATCGTAGTAAAGCGCGCTGTTGTCGGCATTCGGATCGGCACGGACAACCTGCTCAAAACAACGGATCGCCCCGTCCCACTGCTGTTGTTCGAAATAAAACCGGCCCAGGGACCGCAGGATTGCCCGGGCATCGATGAGCGAATTTAAACGCTCGCTTTTTTTTATCGGGATCGCCCCGGACAGAATACCGTAAACGGTACGCCGCTTTTTACCCTTGGCGGAATCCCGGAACAAAAACGGCCGCGTTTGCCCGACGCGAACGATTTTTACCGCTTCCCGCTCCGCTTTTTTAAAATTCGAAAAAGCCTGTTTGTGTTCGTTATTTTTCCAATACAACTGCCCTATGGAAAAAAAAGCATTATCCCGGGAATCCCGGCCTACGACGATCGATTTTTTAAAATAAGCCAGGGCATTTTCTCTGTCACCGAGCTCATAATAACAAACCCCCGCACCGTAGAGCATCGCCCCCCGGGCATCCCGTTTGACAAAATCCGGATTGGCGTATTTTCGGTATAATTCATAGTAATGCAACGCGCGGTTGAATTCCCCGGCGGAGCAATAATAATTCGCCAGATTGGCCAACGCCAGCGGATTGCCCGGAAGCTGCTTCAGCCAATGCGTGCAATAGGTCGGCGTATCGCGAAAAGAAGCGTTGTGACGCCAATCCGCATTCAGCAAAAATAAGAAAAAAACGCCGAACAAACCGTAAACAAACACTTTCCGGGCATGCTGTTTCAAAAACAAAAAGAACAACGCCCCCAGCCCCATCAATCCGATCGATGAAAAATAGATCCAATTATCCTGCATAACCAGGCCGATCTCTTTGCGCAGGAACATCAGCCGGTAAAGCGGCAGTACCCCGATCATAAACCAGCCCGCGCAAAAAAGCGCCGGACGGTTCTTTCTCTGGGTGTAAACCCATACCCCGGCGCCCAAGACAAACCCCAGGATCGCCATAAATAAGGGAAAAGAAACCGCTGGAATCTTTCGGTAAAAACTGACATCTACCGGAGCAATAAGCAGCAGAAAATATTTCATCACCACATAACCGTAGGCATCAATCCCCTTCAATGACGCCGGCGCCAACGCCCCCTTCGCCAGCATCGATAAATCGGGACGTACCGCTAGATAAACCCACGATAAAACACCCGCGGCAAGCACCAGCAGGATATTCCGGATGAGCCCTTCCCGGCGTCCGATGACCAGAAAAACACATCCTAAGTAAGCCGGAAATAACACCGCGCTCT
>JAQULA010000218.1 GCA_028718845.1 Candidatus Omnitrophota bacterium | reverse complement strand
AATCGTTTTTCCGGGGCAATAAATAACTTCCGGAAATCCACGCCGCTGTTCCCGGTCAATATCTACCCGGGCAATACAATGGGTATTGGTGTCCAGAGGAATATGACGACGATACGGAAGGCTTTTTCTTTTTTTCTTCTGCGTTAAACCCATTTTACCGCTGTTACGCCTTTAATAGTTAATAATGACTCTGTGAGACGCTGATTGGTTTTTTCTCCAATAAGCGCGATATGCATGGAAACAGTAAACGCGGTCTTTTCCAGAGACGAAGCGATAGCGATATCCTTAATCTGCCCCTGGAAAGCCGAAACCGTTTTAGTGATCTGACCAAGCTGTTCAACGCTGCCGATCACTTCCACTTTCAGCATTCCCTCAACCGTTTTTTTCAATCTCCGTTCGAACCGCGACAACAAAACCAAAACCAGGAATATCAGTGCGGTACTTACCAGCGCGGCAATATAAAAACCGCACCCGATAGCCAGGCCTACGCCCGCCACCGCCCATATACCCGCGGCCGTAGTCAATCCCAGCACTGAAGCCCGATAACGTAATATCGTTCCGGCCCCCAAAAATCCGATCCCGCTGACAACCTGAGCCGCGATCCGGGTGGGATCGACCGCCACCGCCCCCTTATAAAGCTGCTCCATGTACATCGAAGTCAGCATTATCAGGCACGACCCCACACCGACTAAAATAGTCGTTCGCAAGCCGGCGGCACGGCCGTGAATTTCCCGCTCACATCCGATAATGCCGCTAAGCAATACGGCCAGGATAAGCCGCCATACGATTTGTGAGGTCTCCAGAACCATAAGGGTTACTCCGCTTAAACAAATAAGGTCTGATTACGGTCCGACCCGATGGAAACCATTTCAATCCTGGTTCCCAGCAGCTTGGTTAACCGGGACAGGTAGTTACGCGCATTCGGAGGTAATTGAGAAAATTTCTTGACCCCGGTAGTATCTTGCATCCAGCCGGGACATTCTTCATAAACGGGACGCGCCTGCCATAACACTTCGATGTCGGCCGGAAAATCGGAAAACATTTTCCCTTTATAAGCATATCCGACACAAATCTTCAATTTCGGCATCATATCCAGGACATCCAGCTTGGTAACCACGATGGCATCCAATCCGTTTACGGCAACCGCGTGTTTGACGATCACGGCATCAAACCAGCCGCAACGTCTCGGCCGTCCGGTCGTGGCCCCGAACTCTTTGCCCCGGCTGCGGATCTTTTTCATCAGCTGCGCGGAAAATTCCGTGGGGAAAGGTCCTTCGCCGACCCGGGTGGTATAAGCCTTGACAATGCCGATAACCTTATCAATCTTGGTCGGACCGACCCCGCTGCCGGCACAGGCACCGCCGGCGGTAGAATTACTCGAAGTCACAAACGGATAAGTACCGTAATCAACATCCAATAATGTCCCCTGCGCTCCTTCAAAAAGGATATTTTTCTTCTTTTTAATCGCGTCATTAAGCAGCAATGAACAATTACACACATACGGCCGGATTATATCCGCGTAAGCGCAATACTGACGAAAAATTTTATCGAACGAAAAAGTCGGATGTTTATATACGGTGCTTAAAACCGCATTTTTTTCCTTCAAATTACAGCGCAGTTTTTCTTCCAATACCCGCGGGTTCAGCAAATCGGCGATCCGGATTCCGGCCCGGGAATACTTATCCGTGTAACAGGGGCCGATTCCCCTTCCGGTCGTGCCTATTTTTGTTTTGCTGAATTTTTCTTCACGCAGTTTATCGAGGACCTTATGATAAGGAAAAATCACATGCGCCGAATCGCTGATACGCAGGTTCCCGTCGACATTAATCCGCTTCGTTTTCAGGTAGGAAATCTCCTGCAGCAAAGCCTCCGGGTCGATAACCACCCCATTGCCGATAACGCAGATTTTATTCTTATGCAAAACACCCGACGGAATCAGATGTAAAATTATTTCCTCGTCTCCGACGACCACCGTATGCCCGGCATTGTTCCCGCCCTGATAGCGCACCACATAATCGGCGTCTTTGGTCAGAATATCAATAATTTTCCCTTTACCCTCGTCGCCCCATTGCGCGCCGATAACCACTAAATTCGCCATAAGCCTACTTTCTTTTCTCCAATGCTTCCATGCGTTCCCGGGCTTTTTGAGTCCAGGGATCGTCCGATTTTCCCAGTTGTACGCGTTGTTTCCAATGATAATGCGCTTTATCGTAATCGCCTAATTTTTCGTATAACAGCGCAAGATTACTATGCGCCCGCAAATAATACTTGTCGATACGCAGCGCTTCCATGTATTCGGTTTTCGCCTTCTCGTCCAGCCCCTTTTGTTCATAGAGGATCCCTAAATCATTATGCACCGTCGCATAATTCGGATCCTGCATCAATGCCTGCTGATAATATTTTACCGCGCTGTCCATATCTCCGTTGCGCTGCATTTCCAATCCGGCATTACGCAATTCCACCGCCGACTTCAAAACTTCCGAACGCACCGATTGCGGAGCGGAGGTTTTCTTTACCGGCGACTGCGCCATTCTACGCTTCGGAGCCACGGCTTTTGCGCTTTCATCTTCCGGCACTACTTGTACTTCTTCGGGTTTTTGCGCAGTCTGGAGCTTCTCGAGCGCCGCCAAACGCGCTTTCTCACGGGCATTGTCCTCCTCAACCTTACGCTGACGAGCTTCGTTCTGGAGACGTTCTTCTTCAAGCTTGGACGCTAAAGAACTGTCGATTGCTTGCAATGATTTCTTGTATTCCGCATCCGCTTTTTCTAATTCATACTGCTTATGGGCGCGTTCGGCATTAGCTACTTCCTGCCGCGCCTGGGCGACTTTCTTTTCCATGCCCCCCAGACGTTCTTTATTTTGCTCATAGCGTTTCTGCGCACCGGTTACATCTTTTGCCGGATCCTGTGCCGACATTTTCAAGGATTCCAATTCTTTTTTCGCCGTTTCATAGGCGGCAGCCTTTGCGTCACTATCTTTTTTCGCTTGGTCGACTGCGTTCAAAGCGTTTTCCAGAGCCGCTTTACTGGAATCATACTTCTTCTGAGCGGCACTCACCAATGAATTTTCCCCGCCTTGATCGAGCAGATTTGTCAGCTCATTCTTGGCGGCAGAATATTCCAGCCACACCGAATTTGCCGCATTCTTAGCTAATTCAATAATTCTCACGCTTTGATTCATATCCGCCTCTGCGGCTTTCTGTTTCTCTTGTGCCAAGGCGATACGCATTCCAAGCGTGCGCTGATTTTCCAGGGAATTCTCTACCGCCGCATACGCCGAATCGA
>JAQULA010000217.1 GCA_028718845.1 Candidatus Omnitrophota bacterium | reverse complement strand
TTACCATAATGAGATCGTTTTTGTCGGTTCATACTACCGAAACCGGGCGGAGGTGTTGGAGAAAATCTGCGATTTCGATCTGGGGGTATTGGGTCCGGGATGGGATAAGGTTTCGGATGATTCTCCGCTTAAGAAATGTGTTCGCAAATCGGGAAATATCAATGTGGCGGAATGGCTGAAAATTTTTGCGTCGGCAAAAATAGTGGTTATGGTCCATTATCATGACAGTGCGGTAGCGTGTTTTCAGGCTAGTCCCAAGGTGTTTGAGATATTGGCCGCCGGAAAATTCCTGGTTGTCGATGCCCAGCCGGATGTCTTAACTTTGTTCCGCGATAAAGAGGATTTGGCGGTGTTCCGGGATATTTCTCAGTTACGGAATATCCTTTTATACTATTTATCGAATCAGGAAGAACGCGAAGCGATCGCGGTCCGGGGCAGGGAAAAGGTTCTTAATCAGCATACTTATTACCATCGCATCAAAGCGATGATGGAGATCCTATGCCAAGACTGAATGTCGTGCATATAACCGAGCAATTAAAAACCGGCGGACAGGAGCAGGTGATCGCGATGATCGCCGCGGGTTTGGATCAGCGGGAATTTTCGGTTAAGGTATGTGTATTTAAAGCGGGCGGGGAAATTTTCGAATGTTTAAGACAGAGCCATATCTCCGTGGAAACCCTGGGCCTGCGTTCCGACCGGGATATCCCCGGCTTGCTCCGGTTTGCGCGCCGATTGAAAGCGGACAATATTCAGGTGATTCATACGCATGGACATACCGCGGACACTTTAGGCCGGATAGCGGCTTGGCTGGCCGGGGTACCGGTGATCATCACTCATATGCATAATACTTATCGTTCGCATGCCGCCAGGCAATTAATCAAGGATAGACTGCTGAGCCGGATAACCGATCGGATTATCTGTTGTTCCCAGGCGGTAGCGCGCGCCGCCGTGGAAAAAGGGAAAATCCCTCCGGGGAAAATTCAAGTGGTATATAATGGTATCGACGATAAAAAATTTTCCCCGGGGCAAGACAGTCCTAAGCATTCCCCGGATTTTATCGTCGGTTGCGTTGCTTCATTACAACCGCATAAAGGACAACGCTATCTGCTGGAAGCGGTTTCACTCTTGTCCGGTTATGCTCCGAATATCCGGGTTGTTTTTGCCGGAGAAGGCCCGCTGCGTAATGAATTGGAAGCCGCGGCCGGGCAATTAGGGATCGCTGACCGGGTGGAGTTTAAAGGCATGCTTGGCGATATCCCCGGGTTTTTGCGGCAATGCGATGTGGTCGTTCTGCCTTCCGCCGGAGCAGAAGGTCTGCCGTTATCTTTGCTTGAGGCGATGTCGTGCGGAAAACCGGTAGTGGCTTCCGATACCGGCGGGATCCCGGAAATAATCGAGCCGGGAGTGACCGGAATGCTGGTCCCGGCGCGTGACGGCCGGGCCTTGGCTGAAGCCCTGCGCGGACTGCGGGAGACTCCGCTCAAGTCGGCCGAGATCGGCCGGCAGGCCCGCCGAGCGGTTGAACAAAGGTTTTCGCTTTCGAGTATGCTTATACAGATAGAAACCCTGTACCGGACCATTTATGAAAACAAAGCCAAAAGATCGTTATAATATTTTGTTTATCAGCAGTTTCGCTTCTTTACAGGGCGGGGGACAGCGCAGTCTGTTGTTATTATTGCGCTATCTTGACCGCGGCCGTTATGCTCCTTTTTTGATCGTTCCGGAGCCCGGAGAATTAGCCCAGCAGGCAAAACGTCTGGGAGTGACGGTGTTTATTGTGCCGTTGGAAAAGATTCGCTCGTGGGATATTTTTTCGTTTCTGCGCAGTATGTACGGATTGCGGGCGATTGTCAAACGTTATGAGGTCGATATTGTTCATACCGAATCCCCGCGTGAAACATTATATGGCGGATTATTGAAAATTTTATGCCCGATCACGCTGGTTTTTCATGCGCGGGTAAGCGATTCCGCGGCCTGGCTGGACCGTATTCTTTATGCGGTTGCGGATACGATTATCGCGGTTTCGCATACCGCGGCCAAACGGTTCCGGTCTTGGGAAAAAAGCCCGGGGAAAGTGGAGGTTGTCTACAATGCCGTGGAATGTGATCCCCGGACCCTGGAGACAACGCGCCATCCGGGGGATAAATTACGAGTGGGGTATTTCGGCCGCATCGAGCCGCGCAAAGGGCTTGAAGTGCTGATCCAGGCGGTCGATCGTATGGAGCCGGCAGCGGAGCTTGTTATCCGGGGGGATGGGGATACGGATTATGTGGCGAAACTAAGGGAATTACCCCGTGCCGGGCGGACGGTTTTCGCCGGCTATAAGCCGGATATCCGGGATGAGATGCGCGGTATGGATGTGATAGTGCTGCCGGCAGTGCGGGACGAGGGATTATCACGGATGATTGTTGAAGCCATGGCCCTGGGTAAAATCGTTGCCGCCTCGGCGGTATCGGCGAATAAAGAGGCTTTGGGCGATGCTCTGAAGGAATTTATTTTCCCGGTTGGCGATTTTGAGGCATTGGCGGCATTATTGACTCATATTGCGCGGTATCCGGATATTATCGAGTCGAAAAAAACGTTGTTTTATCAACGTGCCGCGGAATTGTTTGAAATAAAGAAAAACACAAAAATGATCGAGCAGGTTTACGATAAATTATTGGCCTTAAGGAACCAGCCATGAACCATGAATTTGTCTGTTTAGAATGCAAACACGCGTTGGATACCGCCCCGCAGGGATATATTTGCCCGCAATGCGGTACGGTTTTTCCGGCAAGATCCGGAATTCCGGTATTCCTGAAGCCGCGCGTTGATTATTGGTGTGAAATACCGCGGGAAGATATGCCGGCAGTGCTTGAGCATGCGCGGGAACAGGGGTGGCAGAGCGCGGTACGCGAAAAAGTAAAACCGGAAGTGCAAGGGGTTATTCTTGATAAAAACCGGGCGGATTGGAAGTATGTCGTGGCGCTTAATGCCGACAGTACGGTGCTTGATATCGGTTCCGGATGGGGAGGCCTTGCGTTTTCCCTGGCTTCTTCGGTCCGGCGGGTATACGCTTATGAGCCGGTAGAGGAACGGGCGTGTTTCGTTGCGATCCGGGCGGCCCAGGACCGGGTGGATAACCTGAAGGTTGTCTGCGGAAATGCCGTCCGGTTGCCGTTTGCGGATGCTTTTTTCGATTGCGTGGTGTTAAACGGGGTACTCGAATGGGTCGGCGGAGCGGACACGTGCTATTCTCCCGATGAGAATCAAAAACGTGTTTTACGTGAAGCATTACGGGTATTGAAACCCGGCGGACAACTGTATCTGGCGATTGAAAACCGGTTC
>JAQULA010000216.1 GCA_028718845.1 Candidatus Omnitrophota bacterium | reverse complement strand
ATCTTTTTCACCGTAAGAATTGAATAGCGTGCTGATAACATCCGTATCCTTTGCTAATAAACTGCCGTCGAAAGCATCCCGGCTGAGCGTCAATGCCCCAAAAACGTCTTCCAACGATTGATCCAACGCCCCGAACAACTTGGCCACAAAAGACATCTGGTACCCTTGTTCTCCAAAAACCCGGCTGATTTCCCCAAGAGTATTTCCGGCAGCCAGCATCGATCGGGCGGTGTCGGCTTCACTGGTCGTGAGCAGCGAATAATCCGCGGCATCCTTACATCCCAAACGAATATTCTGAATATCACTGTAGGTTACCGAAGAACCGTAAAATGCAACTTCCGTTGTCATGGCGCTAAAATCGTTGCGCACCAGCTGCTCGGCAAGCGGCCGACAATATTCCGGTTTATTTTCCGAGTTTATTATAAGTCTTACGATTTCTCCGGCGGTCTTCCCTGATTTTGCCAATTCTTTTACGATCCCCGCCATCCCCTCTTCAAAGGCCTGTTTGATTTCAGCAGCGCCGTATCCGTTCGCAAGCAGCATCGTGGAAATTTCCTTGATTTTGTAACCGTCCTTAAACAGGGTTATAAACGATTCCGTCTCGATGGTTGCCGAATCCTGGGACTCATGATACATAAAAACCCGGGAGAGGGCCGCAGCATTGTCAACCTGCTGATCATCTTCGGGATCAGGCGCCCCGATCAGGATCTGTATCACCGTTGGGTGGTCGGAAACCCCCTGCTCGGCAAGTACTCCTCCGGCCAGCTGATATACCTCGAAAGCGGAATATCCCCCTTCGATAAGCCCGGCAGTCACATCATGGATTTTTGCATTAAACGTGTCGGCGGCATCCGCGCTCATTAACGCATTATAAGCATCGGTTAAACCGACATTTTCATTTTCGAAAACGTTGGCTGTCTGGCTCAGTGAAAAACCACTTCCCAGGAATGCCGTGCCGATTTGATCAAACGATATTCCTAAAGACTGTCCCGCCTTAACAAGATAACGAGCATCGCGCACTTGCTCTTCGGTAAGTCCCTCTTCCGCATCAATGGATCCGATAACCAGAGTCACAATCGCCGTCAGGGCACTGCCTTGAGCCTGCAAATGCGTAACTAATGCGGCAAAGGTATCGGTTGACACGAACCCCGTGGAAACCATATCGGCAGCCAATTGGACTGCCTTGGCGGCGTCTCCGGATCCAATGAGCGCATTAAACACATTATCCGCTTCCATGCCGGCATTATTTAAAACCACCATAATGTCGCTTTCACCAAATCCGCTCCCGGAAAGCCATGCGACAATGTCGCCGAGTTCATCGTTTACGCTGGGGATAACTTTGATGATAAAAGCGGCATAATTCATTTGCTTACCCGCTGGGGATTGGCCGTCAGCGACAGTTCCGACAAAAGTGTTCAATATCCCGGACACGGTCTGCCCTTGCGTTAATAATTCCCCGACCACGGCGGCAAAAACTTCTTCAGCGTCATACCCACCGTTAATCAGGGCAAAAGTAACCGCAATAAGCTCCTGTCCGGCACCGAGATCGGTCAGCAACGTTTTTGCCGCGTCCAGAGAAACGCTGCTTTTTTGCAATCCCTCGGCTATTGTCGAAAGGCTTACCTGCGCATTGAACAAACCGGAGCAAATTTCAACTAATGAAACACCTTTATCCTTGTAGACCTTGGTTAAACCAACGGCGATATCAACCTGCAATTCGGTTTCACCTTGACCATTATCGATCTCTCCGATAAGCGCAACAAAAATCTCATTCAGGGATTGACCTTGCGTTTCCAAATCAGCGACAGCTTTTATCAAAACCCCCTCGGTATCGTACTTAGCTGTTATCATTCCCCGGGCGACGTCACAAATCTCCTGCCCGGTCCCGGCATTAAGCAGTAAGGTATACGCATCAGCCAACCCGACCTTCAATACATTTAAAACAGCGGCGGTATCCTGCAGGCGAAACTTTGCTTCGAGAAAAGCGCTGGTCACTACCGACAAAGAATCACCTTCGTTCAACAACACCTGTCCCAGCGCATAAGCAGTCTTCATTTGATTTTCATACGGCGCATTAGGGGCAACAATATCACCGCAGGCCATATTTATAATCTGTGCCGTCGTATATCCCTGAGATTTAAGCGGCGCAACTATGGCCGCGCATATATCCGAAAGTTTGTAGCCGCATTTCAATAATGCCGCCGTGACCACCGATCCATCCGCTCCGCCCCGGGCAGTTTTAAGCGTGATAAATGTATCGAAAATCCCGATCTTTGCGGATTTGCAGACCGCCGCCGTTTCTTCAAGACTAAAGCCCTGATGAAGTAATTCTTCACAAATCGCAACCAAAGTAAACCCTTTGGCATTCAAAACCGGCACCAGATATTTGGCGCTGTTTTTTTGCTCGGTAGACACCCCCTCCTCCGCTAAAACAGCCCCGACAATCATATCAATGATCCCGGTAATGTCTTTGCCCTCATTCATCAAAGTAGTAACGGTAATAGTATAAACCTCGTCGGCTTTATATCCTCCGGCGAGCATAAAAAAACACACCTCCGCGGCATCCCGGCCTTCGGCTACCAGCATTAAAGCGGTAAAAGCCTCCGGCACAATAACGCCGGCTTTATTCAGGACTTCGGCAATTTCCTCGAACGATAAACCGGCACTTTGGAATGCGTCACCGATCTCCGGAAGCGTTACGGCTTCGGAGAGCAGCTGTAACGCCAGATTTTTGGAATTACTCAACTGCGCGGTGGTTGCTCCCTTTTCCGGATCGACAGCTCCGACTATTATTTGAACTATTTCCGACGTAGTACGTCCCTGCGCACGCAATGTCGCAACGGCTATGGTAAAAACATCCGTACTTTTAAACCCGGCCACGGTAAGCGCACTGCACAATGCATCGAAACTTTGCCCGCCATGAGCATCCAGCAATACGGGAAACGCTTCCGACAGGCTTACTGAAGCGTTTTTGAAACACTTTGCCGCCGATTGCAGATCCAACCCATTTTCAAGCAGGGTGTCGGCAATCACACTGAGAGAGTCACCGGCGGCAACGAGAAGCGCCGTAAGCTTACCGGCAATCGTGACCTGTAAAGCGGAGGCAGTGTTATCCGGCTCCACCGTGCCGACAAGCCGGGTTATCATCTGCTGAACACTGTTACCCTGTTCCCGCAGGGCCGGAACAACCATGCCCAGAACAGCACCGCTGTCAAACGATGCTTTTATCAGGGCCACGGCCACTATTGCCGTATCCTGGCCCCCGAGCGCATTCACGAGAGACGTATACGCATCATCAAGAGCCACTTTGCATTTTTTTAAAACCTCGGCGACATTATCCAGGATAAACGA
>JAQULA010000215.1 GCA_028718845.1 Candidatus Omnitrophota bacterium | reverse complement strand
GTAAAGAAATTTTATAGGCCGCAACCGCGGCCGGCAGTTTCCCCAGTTGATAAAGCCGCGTTCCCCGGTTATTATAGACGACCGCTATGCGCGGGGGGATAATAAAACCCGCGCCGATGACCACGACTAAAAGAAACCCCAGCTCCCGGTAAAGTTTTTTACTATTCATCGCTTTTTAATACCCCCGTTCATCCGGACACTTTAAAACCCCGGCTTAACGAAACTGCGGGATTCCGCGCGGAAACCCCGGATGAGTTTCATTTTCTTTTAAACCTTTTTTCCAGCTCATGCCGGGATATCGTAATGATCGTCGGCCGGCCGTGCGGACAGGTGTACGGCGCCGCGGTTTTCCACAACCGGGCGACCAGAGAAGTAATTTCTTCGCGAGAAAGTTTTTCGTGGGCGCGCACCGCGCCGTGGCAGGCTATAGACGCGAGAAATTGAGTGAGCCGTTGTTCCCGGTCGACACTGATCTGCTCCGCGGCAATATCCGCGGTAACCGCCATAAAAACCGATTTGATGTCTTGCGTGCGCATTAGCGCCGGGTAGGCGTGCACGGCAAAGGTCTGCCCTCCGAATGCTTCCACCTCAAAACCCAAGTCCTGAAATAATACGGCATATTCCTCCAGCAAGACCACCTGTTCCGGCGTGCAGGCAACGGTCACCGGAAGCAGCAAGCGTTGTTTTTCCACCGCGGCAGCGCGGAACTGCGCCAGCAATTCGTCAAAAATTATTCGCTCATGCGCGGCATGCTGATCGATGATAACAATCCCCGGTTCATCCTGGGAAATGATGTACGTGGAATGCACCTGCAGAAATTCCGGCGCAGCCGCGGCCGGTACCGCGTTATCCCATGCCGCCGGCGCGTCCCGGTGCTGCAACGGGACGGAAAATAATTCCGCGGAAGCCGCAGTTTGAGCGGCAGAGACGTTATAGCGCGGCGCCGCCCCCTCGCGAAGCAGTCCCGGAACGGTTTCGCTTGTTTCCGCCTTTCCGGAGACATCCCGCACGGATAATTCCGGCAGCCCTTTTTTACCGGTAAGCGCGTCTTTGACCGCTTTCACCAGCAGGTCATGCAGTACGGCCGAATCCCGGAACCGCACTTCGCGTTTATTGGGGTGGACATTGACATCCACCAATTCCGGCGGAGTTTCAATAAACAAAACTATCGCCGGGAATTGCTTATCCATCAACAGCGTGTGATACCCCTGCATCAGGGCATGGCCGATGGTTTTATCCGTAACCGGGCGTTGATTGACAAAAATATACTGATTACGGCGATCGGACTGTCCGTATCCGGCCCGGGAAATAACCCCGCTTATCTTCAGCGGCGGCATCGCAAACGAAAGCGGGACAAAGTTCCGGGAAAGTTCTTTGCCCAGTAATGCCCCGCTGCGCTCCAGCAACGTTGTTGCCGGATTCAAGCCCAGACGTTCCCGGTCATTATCAATCAGGATAAACGCGACCTGCGGGTAAGCCAGGGCGAACTCGGTTATCGTCCGGATAATATGCGCGGTTTCGGTGGCCGTGCTTTTTAAGAATTTCAATCGTGCCGGAGTGTTGAAAAACAGGTTACGTACCGTTACCGTAGTTCCCGGAGTACGCGGCGCTTCGCGCAACCCTTTCACTTCACCGCCTTCGACGGTTAATTCCCAGCCGCAGGATTCCTCCGCCGAACGCGATGCCAGGGTCAAAAAACCAACCGCGGCAATACTGGAGAGGGCTTCTCCGCGGAACCCGAAAGTAGTTATCCGCTGCAGGTCGGCGTCAACCCGTATTTTACTGGTGGCATGCCGCAGCGGCGCCAACTGCAGGTCCTCCGCCCCCATGCCCAGGCCGTTATCGATCACCGTGATTTCCGCGCGTCCGGCATCGCGAATCCGGATCTCGATGCGCGTACTGGCCGCGTCGAGGGAATTTTCCACCAGTTCTTTCACCACCGAAGCCGGGCGTTCGATAACCTCGCCGGCGGCGATTTTGTCGGACAATATTTTCGGAAGAATATTAATCGTGCCCATTACGTTCCTTTAATTTTTGTTTCCAGTCCTCGATCAGGGTTAACGCCTCCAGCGGGGTCATCCGGTTGCTGTCCAGGGAACGCAGTTCATTGATTATCGCATTTTCCTTCCGTTGGAATAATTCCGGCTGGCTGTCTTTAGCGTGTTTTCCGCCGGTACCGGATTTTACCAGGCTGGGGATCCCGTCCGCCGACATACTGTTAATCTCCAAATTGCTCAATATTTCCCGGGCCCGGTGAATGACCTGCCGGGGTAATCCGGCCAGCCGCGCGACGTGAATCCCGTAGGAATGGTCCGCCGCCCCCTCCATTAATTTATATAAAAAGATAACTTCATCGTTCCATTCCCGCACCGCGACATTATAATTTTTTATCCCTTTCAACAAAAGCTCCATTTCCGCCAGTTCATGATAATGGGTGGCAAATAATGTCCGCGGCCTGGCGTTTTGGTTATTGCGCAGGTATTCCGCGGTAGCCCAGGCAATGCTCAAGCCGTCAAACGTACTCGTGCCCCGGCCGATTTCATCCAGAATAATCATGCTGCGGGAGGTGGCATTATGCAGGATATTCGCGGTCTCGCTCATTTCCATCATAAACGTACTCATCCCGGCGGTAATATCGTCGGCCGCGCCGATCCGGGTAAAAATCCGGTCGACAATGCCGATGCGCGCCTCCTGCGCCGGGATAAAACAGCCCATCTGGGCCATGATCACCAGCAAAGCCACCTGGCGGATATAAGTCGATTTTCCGGCCATGTTCGGACCGGTAATGATCAACACCTGGTTGTCGTCGCAGTCAAGCAGAGTGTCATTGGGAATAAATTTTCCGGCCGTCAGCAGATTTTCCACGACCGGATGGCGCCCGCCTTTGATCGTCAGGCCGGTATCGCTGGTTATCTGCGGCCGGACATAATGATTACGCGCGGCCGCTTCGGCAAAACTGTTGAGCACGTCGATCGTAGCCAGCGCAACCGCCGAAGACTGGATCGCCGATAATTCTCCCAGCACCTGCCGGCAGATTTCCGCAAACAACTCGTACTCGCGTTCGATAATCCGCTCCTGAGCGGAAAGGATCTTGTCTTCCTGTTCTTTCAATTCCGGGGTAATGAACCGTTCGGCATTGACCAGGGTTTGTTTGCGGATATAATGGGGAGGAATTAATTTTAAATGGCTGTTGGTCACTTCGATAAAATAACCGAACACTTTATTGTATTTGATTTTTAATGATGAAATACGGGTGTTTTCTTTTTCGGTTTTTTCCATGGCCGCAATAATGGTTTTGGCATTTTTGCTGATGGAGCGCAATTCATCGAGCTCCTGATGGTAGCCAGATTTGATGAAATAGCCTTCATG
>JAQULA010000214.1 GCA_028718845.1 Candidatus Omnitrophota bacterium | reverse complement strand
AGGCGCAAAAAAAAGAGCTCCGGCTTTTCACGGCAGGAGCTCTTTTCCGGTAAATATTTTAGAACGACCAGTTCACGATCGGCAGGAACTCAAACGGTTCTTTATTGCCGTTGTAGTTGCCCAGCCCGATCTGCACGCCGTCCAAAGCCTTGGTTACGTTAATAAATCCAAGCTGTACTCCGTGCATTTCCTTGGCATAATTAAACAACCCGCCCTGAAAACCGGTAAACGAACCTTCAGCGTAATTCACCGCGCCGATATCGGCTCCGGTGCTTTCGCCCCGGGTAATATTAACCAGGCCGCCCTGGAAACCGACAAATCTGCCCCGGGCATGATTTACCCAGCCCAACTGACAGCCGTGGAAAAAATCTCCTTCACTCCACACTACTGCGCCGGACTGCAAACCGGTAAAATCCCCTTCGGCCAGCGCGCCCACTCCGCCCTGCCAACCCACAAAACGTTCACGCGTATAGCTGCCCAATCCGTACTGCCAACCATGGAATGAACCTTCAGTCCAGTTTCCCAGGCCCAATTCGGCTCCTTTGACATCGCCGGTGGTCCGGTTCACGCCCAGCCACACCAAACTCAGACCGGTAACATCTTCGTTAACCGTGTAGAACAAACTCAGGCGCACCCCTTTAATCGAATCTGCCTCCGGAACCAGCTGAACCGGATTGTACACCGCCAACTGAACCGGTTTTACTTCCTCCGCTTTAGCAAGCTGCGGAATCATTACCAGCCCCAACAAAACCAAAATTAAAATCTTCTTCACCATGCCCCTCCTTTCGTTATTGAACCATTTTTGAAAACGTCTCTACTATACCACTGCCTCCGATGATGTCAACAAACATTTACCGGACTGCTTGGCGGGAACGGTGACTCTGCGGGGCAATTGCCGCGAAACCGCCAAAAAGGCAAAAGACCGGACAAACCCGGACAGATTACCGAGCGTCAGCTTTCCCGGCTGATAACCCCGCGGGGAGTAATTTCACAGCCTTCGGTAATGGCGACTTTATACAACAGAAACTGCTCGGGAATACCTAATTCAAAATCCTGATGGGCTTTTCCTTCCTGCACTCCCTGAACGATCCGTTCCACCGAAAGATCTATTTCTTTTTTTCGTAATTCTTTCAAACATTCCTTATATATCCGGCCTTTTTCAATAATTTCCACCGAACCGTTCAACCGATACGCGAAAAGCGAATGGGCATCGATGAACGACAGGGATATTTCCGGGTTGATCTTCAAATTTTCATAGGTCCTGCCGATACTGTAGTCCACGATATAGGCGGTCCGCCCGTCTATTTTCAATAATAATTTCGGCGCGGCATTGGGGCGGCCGCGGCCATTCGATGTGGCCACGGTGATAAATTCGCTGACTTTTAAAATTTTAAGGGCTTTTTCTATTAGGCTCATTCTCAACCGGCTTTCCGTTTGGCAACCAGGCTCAACAATAAAACATTATATCATATTGTATCATAACCGATTAAAAATTAAAACCGGCCCGGCGCAGCCGGAACCGGAAAATATTCACGCCGTTAAATCCTTCGCCATATTCCGGTGAATCCAATCCATAACAATCCCGCCGATTAATGTTTTTTCCCGTTCGGTTAACGGCCGCTGCTTCGGCAGGGCATACCATTTCAAAAGACACCCCCGGCAGCAGGTGGCGGTGGCATGCTGGGCTTTAAACACCGGGTGCCCCTTGAACGGGGTCTGCCTGCCGTCCTTCTCCGGGGCGATCGCGCTGAGCCGCTTCTCGATAAACTCCCGGGCATGCTTTTCGATGGCGGCCAGCCCGGCCTTATCGATATACGCCCTATCCCGCGCATCCAGGCGGAATTTCGATCTAAACGCCGATTTTTCCAATACCGGTTTTACCGAGCAATAATCTCTCATCAGGAAACCGCTGTTTTCCGCTTCAACGCAGCGGGATCAATGTTACCGAACGATATAAGCGAAAAAAGTCAGCACAAGCCCGAGCAATAAAGCGACAACCCCGTTCATCCCGGACAAATTGCGGTTTTTCTGATACAGCCGCATAACCCCGGACAATGTTTCCGGAAAAAGCGTCAACCACGTACCTTTGATGATCCCGGCCCACCCGAAAATCGTGATAATGACCGTCCAGTTTGCCGCCCAAATATTGTGCGAAAGCACAATAAGAAAACCGAAAAACAGCGCAAACAATCCCCCCATAAAAACCAGGGCGGCATTCTTGCAGTAATCCTCCAGTACCCGTTGATAGAACGCGCGGTTCAACATCATGCCCGCGCCGATGATAAGATATACCGGCCCGATAATCCCGGCGATAAACAGTGACGTTTCCATATCCCCTCCTATCCTTATTGTTACGCTTTCTTTGGCATGCCGCCTGCGCGGCCGGTCCGATATTCGCACCATGCTCCGGGGTTAAGGTTACCCCCGCCGGTTTTGTTCCCATACCATATTTTACCACAAAAAATAAGGTTTCCACCCATCCAAAAAAAACGACTCCGCATCAATTAATCCGATGCGGAGTCGGGACGCGGCTAATCTTAATATGGCCAATCGTCCGACGGCCTTAGTCGTCCCCGTAAAGGACTTTTAGCTGTTCCACCGTAGGATTTTGCTCATAATACTCACCTTGCGGCCCGATATAGCCGTTGGCTGTTTTTTTCAGCTTGACCGGCGTATACCCGCCTTTCGTGTCGGGTATATTCACCGTTACCGTGCCGGAATCCGGAGCGGATTGAGACTGCGGCTCAACCGGAGGATAACTGATCACCGCCGGGCTCGGCGTTACAACCGTAACCGGCGGAGGCGCAACTACAATATACCCGCCGTCGGGATATGGCCGGTAATAATAGCCTTCGGCGTAATAATACGGCGTCCCGGAATATACAACGGTCGTATGCCGGGGCGGCAGATTTTCGACCAGAGCGCCGATGACAAGCGCCGCAACCGCCGCGTCGAACCAAAACCAGCGGTGGCTATACAATTTATCCCCCTTATAATAATGGGAATGCCGTCCCCCTCCCCAGGCATATGCCTCGGAAGAAATTAATGCCGCCATCAGACATAGCGCGATTACAAACCAAACTCGCGAATTACGATTCATCATCGGCTCCTCCTTGTTGTATATTAGACGAGGTAAACCGCAAAATATTCCCGGGAAATTAGTTCGCGAAGACGAAAAATTTCTTCGTGACCGGCATTACACGCATGAGATTTTTTTAAAGATAACCGTCACCGGCGGCGGGGGAAACATCTTTCAAAAACAAATCGATATCGCCCCGCTGAGAAAGGAATAACCCGGCAACGGTCACATCAGGATAAGGCTCACGGCCATTATGGCCATGCCGATGATCACCCCGGCAATCGAGACATGATAGCCCTCGTTTTGACACGATAACGGCAGGAGTTCGTCAAAA
>JAQULA010000213.1 GCA_028718845.1 Candidatus Omnitrophota bacterium | reverse complement strand
TGAAAACCGCTAATAGTCTAGGGTGAATGATATTGCTATAAACCATAAGATATAGATCATTGGCCATTTGTTATCGGCGAGCAGTAGGAATCAGCAAGCTTTAATTCGTGCTAATTAGTGTGTAATCGGTGGTAATTCGTGTAAGTGCAGCATAATTCTTGACATAAAAAATCGAAAGTGCTATACTTTTTTTGGGATTTAGAAATGTATTAAATAGAACGCTTTATAAAGTTTTTTAACGATTTTGAATGTGACGGGTATTAAAAAGCGTTTTTAAAAGGACTTGATAAACAAGTCAAACCTGAGGAGGCAGAATGAAGGGCGCATTATTTAAAGACCAAATTTTGTCCGACCGCGAACGTAAAAATCTTGATATTTTGGAGGTGGTCCGGCGTTACGGCCCGGTTACCCGGACGGAGATATCCCGCATTACTAAGTATAATATTGTTACGGTTTCGAACTACGTAAATAATTATATCAAAAAAGATTTGGTGGTTGAAAAAGGGCTGGATATTTCCAGCGGGGGGAGAAAGCCTACGCTGGTCGAGCTCAATTCCCGGAATTGTTTTGTGATCGGTATTGATATCGGCCCGGAACATATTATTGCCGCGCTTACCGATCTTTCGCTGAATATGGTTACGAAAGTCAAAAAAGCGCGTCCTCTGGAATCGATGGAAGAAGTGGTGAGTAAGTCGATTGAACTCATTTATGAAGTCATCGAAAAGTCGCAGATAGAGGCTAAAAAAATCAAAGGGCTGGGTATCGGCATTTCCGGTATTATTGATTCCAAGGCCGGTACGGTGCGCGATACCGATCCGCAGCGCGGCAAAACCGCGGCCAGTTATATTTCGATTAAGAACCTGATCGAAAGGGAATTCGGAATTCCGACCTTTGTCGGTAATGATGCGACGGTAGCGGCATTCGGTGAAAAAAGAATCGGGCTGGACGCGGAAATCGAAAATGTCCTGTATATGTTTTCCGATGTCGGCTGCGGGATTATTATTAAGGGGGAAATTTATGCCGGTGCCGGCGGAAGCGCGGGGGAAGTGCAGTTGAATGTCGGCCGCGAAGGGGATGAGTTGACTAAAGAGCTGGGAATGTTTCGCCCGGGGAGTATTAACCTGGGGATCGTGGAGTCGGCAAAGACAGCGCTTAAAGAAGGAAAAGAAACCAAGGTCCGGGAACTTGCCGAGGGCAAGGTGGAAAACGTCACCGCGGATTTGATTATCGAAGCAGCGCGGCAAAATGATCCGTTCGCGATAGAGCTCCTGGAAAAAGCCGGGCTTAATCTTGGCGTGCGGCTTGCCTATCTGATTAATCTGTTTAATCCGGAGATTGTGATTTTAGGCGGCGGCATGGAGCGCGCCGGAGACTTGATTTTAGAGCCGATTAAGCGCATGGTGCGGCGGCTTGCTTTTGAGGAGCCCGCCAGCATGGTGCGGATAATTCCGTCCCGGTTAGGCGAAAATGCGGTATCACTGGGAGCGGCCAGCTTGGTGATCAGGGAAATATTCATCCACGCTTAAAGGGAAAATAGGATTAAATCCATAGCTTAAGTAGTAATGACCCTGCATAACTAGTGCTATAAACTAAAAGCTATTGGCTGTCGGTAATTAATATAGGGGGGGGCATGGAAGGTAAAATCAAGTTTCTGAATATAGCATCGATAATTTTTAAGGTTTTAGCCTGGGTTTCAGCGGTGTTTTTTGTGGTGGTATCGATTATAGTGCTGGTAGGTGCCGGCGGGCCGGATGCGCCGCAGGCGGCAAGTATAGTTTTTATTTTAGGCGGAGGGATTTATTTTTTAATCCTGTACTGCCTTGCTGAAGGAATAAATCTTCTAATCGCAATCTACGAAAAGACTTGTGAATGTGGCAATTCTTCGGCAACTCATCCTTCGGATGCGCTTGCGTCTTTAAGTAAAAAAGTAGACCGGCTGGTGATGCTGTTAGAAGGAAAGCCAACCAATAAGTAGATTTTTGTTAAAAAATAAGCATGCAGTATGGCTTGACAAGAAGAATACAGTATGCTATACTTTTTGTGTAATAAAAGAAAACATTTTAAAAACATTTAATAATATAGTAAAAAACCGAAAATCCGCAAATATTGCGGATCCGTCAAATAATATGACGGAGGTAAACCCTGGGAAACCAGGGGGCGCAAAGCTACGGGTCTAAAGCAATAGCTAAGATTGCCGAGCGTATCGATAACGCGATAGAAGCTATGATATGACCGCCGAGCTGCCGAAGTGTGTGTAGCTGGGCGTATTTTATTTAAGGTGGCGGCAATGCTGAAAAATAACCGATGGTTAAAACTGCTTGTGGTTATTATGATTCAGGCATTACTCCTGACTCAGGTGGAGTTTTCGCTTGCGGCTACCTATCATTCGCAGGAATCCTACCAGGAAGCGGCCCTGAAATTCCAGAAAATGACCGATAAATCAACCAGTCTGATTATCGGCGCCGGCTGTGTTCAGTATGCTTTGAATGGGATGGCGGTTCCCAGCTTTAAGCTAAACTCGTTATTTATGGTTTTGGGCGGGTCTTGCGCTACCCTTGTGGAATCGGTGTCCAGTGACGGACGTTGCGTTGTTACTAACGATTTTTATAAAGTTTTTATTGAGCCGGCGATAACGGTTAATCCGGGCAGTGTTTTACAGGGAATTCTTTTGGTACCGCAGGCAAAGCGGATGAGTATCGCGATGGGGATGACCGCGGGATCACGGGCTCCGCCGGCAGTAAATAAAAATCGGGTAGAAGAATTACAACCGAACTGTTGAATTTTCAGTTCGGTTTTTTTATTGTTTGGTTACGGCACCGACTTTAATAAAGAAAAGAGGTGATTGTGATGATGGAACGCAGGCGGTTTCCTCGTATTGAGCATGAATGCCCGGTACAAATGAGAGCAGTGAACAACGATGAACACAATTTGCTGCGGAATTCTTTTTGCCGGAATATTAGTACCGTGGGAGTGACGGTGATATCGTTCGATTTTTATCCGGTGAACGGAAAAGTCTATTTAGAGCTTTTATCCCGGACCTGTGCTAAATTGTTTGCGATTATCGGACGTATTGTTTGGGTACAGCAGATTCCGTTCCAGAACAAATATAAAATCGGGATCGAATTTATGGGTACGAGTGTGGATAGCGAAAGAAAAATCAAGGCGATAATGGCTCCTTCAAACACGGACGGCGAGAGGAACAATAGTTATGAAGACTAAGAAACATTTATTATACTACGTCGGATACGATCGATTATTTATAGCGGCCTTATATTTTATTTTGTTATATGGCTGTAGTGTCGGTTTATGCCAGGCCTAGAGAAAAGACATGTTTTCCGGCCAGGACGGCAGTCAGAAAGCGGAATTAGCCGATTCATCCGCACAGACTATAACTAATGTTCCTTATGTCAGTTCGACCTCGGATAGCGTCCC
>JAQULA010000212.1 GCA_028718845.1 Candidatus Omnitrophota bacterium | reverse complement strand
GATTCGTTTTAATGTGTAAACCCAGGCAGAAGATAGCCGCGGCGATTTTGGGAGCCGTCATTGCTGCGGCGGGGCTGATTGCCGCGTATTATTTCTATCCGGCCACCCCGCTTAAAGACGGGCTTTTTCTTAAATATGGGATCAGCCTGCGCGGTATTCCGTCCGGGGCGGAGTATACCGTTAGTTTTCAGCGCGGCCGAAACGGATGGTATAACGCCCGGATGCAGACAACCGGATTTATGCAGAATGATTGTTCATTGCTGGTTGACCGTTATTTTCGTGATAAAAATGGAATTAACGTGTTCGGCCCGATCGGCGCGTTATTGTGGATCAATCCGCGCGGCCTGCGTATCGGATCGAATGTCCCGGCCGGTGAGGTGATTCAGCGCCGGGAGTGGAACGGGCATGCTGTGTACGTTATCCAGGACCCCCGCTTGCCGAACTGCTACGGATATTATGAGCTAAAAACCGGATTACAGGTCGGATATGTCAATCGCTGGTCGAGCATGAAACTGCACGCGGAATTAAAAGAAACGAACGCGAAGGGATTGTAATTACTTTTTAGTAGTGCGTAGTGAGTAGTGCGTTCCCCTATTTTTTTACTTTTACCTTTTTACTTAAGCGGTATTACCGCGGAAATATCTGTATCTCTTTGATGCTGCCGTCGCGTTGCCGCTGGTATTTCCAGATCCGGATACCGTTGTGGGTCATGATGCCGTATCCGGTTTTGGCCAGAGTGTTTTTGTGCAGGTCATTGGTGACTAAAAGTGTGTATCCGCTGGTATTGTAATTAATATTTATCGGGCACAGGGGGACAAGAACGGCAACAAGTGCGACAATGCATAGCGTGCATCCGAGTATGGACAGAAGGCAGAAAATACCGGCCAGAATGTCCAGCGGGGTGGTCGATATAAACGAGGTTTCTTTATCAAACATTATATAGTCCTTTCCTGAAGCCGGAAAAGTATATCACGGAATGCCGGAAAAAGCAAAAAATCTTCATGTGAGGAATTCGTGGCTGCTGAATCCGCCATGCAGTGCGGCGGGCATTCCGGCAACGTAAGCATTGTCCAGGGCAATCCATTCGGGGCCGTAGATGTCGATTGACTAATTTCAACACGGTCATAACTGCCTATAAATATCTCCAACTATTTGTACGACAATATCTTAATTCCTAAGCTCCATTGACAATGCTGAGATTATAGTCTATACTTTAATTAACCTTTTAAAAACAATAATACATAATTTTTAGGAAATATCCGAAAAGGCAAACCCGTTGTGAGGCGGGGGCGCAAAGCCACGGGTCTAAAGCAAGAGCTGATAGCCGGGCGTACCGATAACGAAGGGTACAGGCTTAAGACAGCCGGGCTGCTGAGGAAAACCGGGAGCAGTTCGGTTTTTTAATTTTATGGAGGCAATGAAAATGGACAAGATCAATCCGGAAGAAATTCGGGTAAAAATAATCAGTATCGCGCTGATATCCGGTTTTATTTTCGGCGGAGAGAACGTTTGTTCTGCCGACGAGAAGGCTTATGAAGTATACTCGGCGCGGGTACAAAGTTCTTCGAACGGCAGTGAATCGGAGTCCCAGTCCGATGACTCGGGAAACACGAAAAAAATAATATCGACGCCTCAGCCGGCGTGGATCAATCAATCGGGGGCGGCCGCTAATAATTCGACTTCGGTGAGCCTGGAAGATACGGTTAGCGGATTAACGATCGCGAATACCAGCGTAAAAGACAAAGCCAAACTTATCTATAATATGGGTAGTACGCTGGGAACGGCGGCGACACTGCTGATGAGCCGCAACGGAGGCGGGCATTCCGCTTCAGAGGTTGCGGTTGCGTTGATTGACGCCGGTTACAATGAATCTGCGGTGACGACATATCTGGGCGGCAGTATTAACCAGTCTAATCAGACTCAGGTTCAGTCTCAGACTACGACGCAGGAAGGGGCCGTTACCGCCGCGGGCGGCAATAACCAGGATCAATCAACCGTCCTGCATATCAACACCCAGGGAGGGAAACCGATTGTGGTGGAGTCCGGCAGTCAATTTTCCGCCGATCAAATCGATAAAATCGGAACAGCGCTGGGCAGTATCAGTGCCGATAAAATACCGGACGGGCTCTATTTCACGAATAATAAAAATGGCGGCGGCGCCGGAGACGGTTTGGGTATCAATTTGGGAAAAGATATCCCGGCTGAATTTTTCGGAGAAACCGTTGTCCATGAGGTTGCTCATGTAATCGACGGCCAAACGGCCGGTCACGCATTAATGGACGATTTGTTTAATCAATCGGATAAGAACAGTTCCCTGGATTTTCTGCTGAATGACGATCTTCTCGGGCTGGCGAGCCGAAGAAACAGTTCCGAGGATTTCGCGTATACCGCGGAATATTACTTCCGGGACTCCGCATCGGTTTTGTCCGATGCCCTGGATAAAGCCAGCCAGGGACATTCGCTGGTATTGCAAAAAGTTCTTTTTGTCATGGAAAAATTATTTTCCAACGGGGATACCGTAACCTTTTTTGTCGACGGAAATAAGGGGCAGTCCAAGACCTTTTCCGCGACGAAATCGAGTTCCGGGGAGATCCAGAGTATTAATGGCATTAATGTGAAGAATGGGGACGGTTCTTACAATATCGAAGGATTAAGAAAATTGCTCGGCAAATAGTCTGAAAACTATCGGCGAGCGGCGAGAATCGAGAAGCGATCCTCAGGGTTAGATGATTTCCGCTTTCTTTATATGCTTCCACTCCCCCGGCTTTAACCCCTGCAGGTTCAGTTTACCGTACTGGATGCGTTTAAGCCCGAGTACCGGGTATTTCATCAGCCCGAACATTTTGCGGATTTCTCTTTTCCGGCCTTCATGCAGAGTCAGTTCGACAATGGTTGCGGCCGGCTGATGGCTCAGCACTTTTATCGAACAGGGGCTGGTGCGGTAATCTTCGATTGCCAGGCCTCCGGCTTCGATGGTCTTGATTGTCGCCGCAGACAGCTTTCCGCGGACCGTGACTTCATAGACCCGGTCGATGGTGAATTTGGGGTGGGTAAGGGTATAGCTTAACGCTCCGTCATTGGTCAGGATAAGCAGTCCGGAGGTGTCCTTATCCAGACGCCCCACCGGGTAGACCCGGCAGCGCAGGTTGGGAAGCAGGTCGAGTACATTCTTTTCGCCGGGAAAATGTTTAGTGGTGGTGACATAGCCGGTGGGTTTGTGCAGGAGAATGTATTCAGGTTTTTCCGCGGTACTCAGCGGTTTATTATCGACGATAATAGTATCCTGGGCCGGATCGGCCAGGGTGCCGAGTTCGGTTACCACAACGCCGTTGAGTTTTACTCTCCGGTGTCCGATAAGTTCGTCGGCTTTGCGGCGGGAACATAAACCGCTTTGGGCAATAAGTTTATTCAGTCGTTGGCGCATATTTTGTTATGGTATAAAGGGCTGCGCTGGCGCA
>JAQULA010000211.1 GCA_028718845.1 Candidatus Omnitrophota bacterium | reverse complement strand
CGTTACATCCAACGTCCCGCCGCCCAAATCGAACACCAGGATTTTCTGCTCTTTACCGGACTTATCCAATCCGTATGCCAGGCAGGCCGCGGTCGGTTCATTAATAATACGAAGAACCTTCAATCCGGCAATCTCGCCGGCATCCTTGGTCGCAGTACGCTGGTTATCGTCAAAATAGGCCGGACAGGTGATTACCACCTCTTCAACCTTATCGCCCAAATAAGCCTCGGCGTCTTCTTTGATCTTTTGCAGAATAAACGCCGAAATCTGCTGCGGCGAATATTTTTTTCCATAGGCTTCGAACTTATAATCCGTTCCCATTTTCCGCTTTGCCGCCTGAATAGTGCCTTGCGAGTTGATCGCTGCCTGGCGGCGGGCCGGTTCTCCGACCAAGCGCTGGCCGTCTTTGGTAAACGCTACATAGGAAGGAAATGCTTTTCCTCCGCCTACGGTGGTTCCTTCCGCAGAAGGAATGATCGCCGGACGGCCTCCTTCCAGGATCGCTGCCGCCGAGTTTGATGTTCCCAAGTCTATGCCAATTACCTTTGCCATGATATGTTCCTCCCCTTCTCTGTTTATTTTTCTATCGGTATTGTGTTACGGATTCTCATCATCCGCGAATGATTCTCCGTCCCCGTTATCCGGGAACGCCGATGTTTCTTTCGGTTTGGCCACCTTCACCTTCGCGGTCCGGATCACCCGGTCATTCAACAAATACCCCTTCTGTAACTCCTCAACCACCGTATTCTCGGGATACTCATCCGATTCCACCTGCAGCATCGCTTCATGATACGAGGGATTGAACGGTTTGCCGACCACATCCATCGCGGAAACCCCTTTATCCTTGAGCAATGCCACCAGATGATTCAAAATCATTTCCACTCCCCGGTGCAATACGTTAAAATCATTGGTTTTATCCGCCGCGGTAAACGCGCGCTGAAAATCGTCGACGAACGGAATCAAATCTTTAATAATCTGCTCATTCGAATACTTGATAAACTCGATCTTTTCCCGGTCAAGCCGCTTGCGGATGTTTTCGAAATCCGCCTGTAAACGCAGCATCTTCTCCCGGATTTCCAGGGATTCTTTTTCCTTGTCCCGCAGTTGGGCATACTCTTTTTGAGAAATGGTGACCGTTTCCCCACGGTTATCCTCAGCATCCGGATCCGGATGCCGCGGATGCTGCCCCTTATGGTGTTTCTCCGCCCGGCTGTTCTCCGCCGGTGTTGGTTGATGATCATTCATCGCTATCCCGCCTTTTAGATGCTGAACCGGGACAATATGTTGCTGAGAGTTTCCGATACATATTGCACGGTTGCAATTGTTTTCCCGTAATCCATACGTTTAGGGCCGATGATCCCTAATCCGCCCACGATCTGGTTATCGACCGTATACCCGCCCAAAACCAACGCGCAATCGTTCAAGAATGCGGAGGAGCTTTCCCCCCCGATAAATACCCGTACGTTTTTGGCAGCCGGCTCCTGATCGAGCATATCCTGAACCAGTTCCGAAAGAGCCATTTTTTCTTCCAAAACGTGCATCAACGAACGAATGATATCCGAATCCTCGAACTCGGGAAAGCGCAAAATATTACTTATCCCTTCCAGGTAAAAACGCATATTTTCGTTGACCAACGCACTGACATCGATGAGATCGATCGCCTGTTTCAAAACGTGAAAAAACGAATTGCGCTCCTCGATCATCATCCGCCGCAACGTCGGTTTCAGCTGGGTCAAGGGAATGTTTTCCAGCTCGGTGTTCATAAAATTCTCGATCCGCTGCAGCTGATCGGAATCGATTTTAAAGTCAAACTGAATAACCGTACTTTTGGTCATCCCGGTATTGGCGATAAGTGTCGCGCAGATCTTTTGCGCGTCCAGCACGGTAAAATAGATCCGTTTAAACCGGCTGCGTTTTAATTCCGGATGCGAAACCAATGCCGTATAACGGGTAAAGTCCGAAAGAATCCGCGATGTCTTGCGCACCACCTCTTCCAATTCAAGCTGACGGAAAAGATACTCCTTACTGATCGTTCCCTGCTCTTCCCGGGTCAGCCCATTATGCTCCAAAAGCCTGTCCACATAAAAACGATACCCTTTGTCCGTAGGGACCCGTCCGGCCGAAGTATGTAAATGGGTGATCAAACCCAGCTCCTCCAGATCAGCCAGGACATTGCGTATCGATGCCGTACACAACCCCAGCCGGTATTGAGAACAGATCGTACGGGAGCTCACCGGATTCCCCGAGGTTATATAGGTGTTGATAACAATACGTAATATTTTTTCCCTGCGTGCTTCGACATCAATTTTCATAGCGCTCTTCTTGTTAGCACTCCTATGTTAAGAGTGCTAACATATTAACAAACCGCTAAATTTCTGTCAAGATTTTTTTTGCGAATAAAATCGGGACCCTGGCCTCCAGCGCGACTCCGTTTTCTTTATATTCGGTATGCAGCACTTTCCCCTGTTCGTGGATATCATGGGCCAGTTTCATCCGCTGATGCGGAATAAATACCTTGATTGTCGTAACCATTGCCGATAACTGACGCTCGATCGCGCCGATCAATCTATCGATATTCCGGTGGTATTTTGCCGAAATTGCCACGCTGGCATGAAACTGCCGGGCGAAACGTTCGATAGCGAGTTCACCGCTCACGGCATCGATCTTATTTAAAACATACAAAACCGGTTTTTCCTGCGCCCCCAGCTGCCGCAACACTTCCCAGATCGCGTCATTATGCTGACCGACGCGTTCGCTGGAAACATCCAGCACGATCAGCAGGATATCCGCTTCGGTTACCACCTCCAGGGTGGCCTTAAACGCATCGATAAGATGATGCGGCAATTTATGTAAAAATCCGACGGTATCGGAAATAAGAATCTTTTGCCCGCTGTCCGGCAGAATTGCCTGCCGGGTCACCGGGTCCAGGGTACTGAACATTTCATCTTTTACTTTCACCCGGGCCTGGGTAAGCGCGTTGAGCAATGTCGATTTCCCGGCATTGGTATAGCCGACCAAAGCCGCGGTAGAAACCGCGTTTTCGCTGCGGCGCTTACGGGACTGGACCCGGCGCTGCTCCATGGCCTTGATATCTTTTTTTAAAAGATCGATACGCTTGCGTATCCGGCGGCGGTCAATTTCCAGCTTTTGCTCTCCCGGACCGCGAGTACCGATGCCTCCGCCCAAGCGGGACAGCTCTGTCCCCTTTCCGGATAACCGAGGCATAAGATATTCCAGCTGGGCCAGCTCAACCTGAATCTTGCCTTCCTGCGTTTTGGCATGCCGGGCAAATATATCCAGGATCAACTGGGTACGGTCAATCACTTTTGCCGCGCAGGCTTCTTCCAGATTGCGTTGCTGCGTTGGGGTAAGATCGTTATTAAAAATTACCGTCTGGGCTTTGTTTTCAATAACCAGCCGGTTAATTTCCTCGGCTTTGCCTTTGCCGATAAACAATGCC
>JAQULA010000210.1 GCA_028718845.1 Candidatus Omnitrophota bacterium | reverse complement strand
ATTTTTCCCGGAAGAGGGAAAATACCACTTTGACGGGCATCGTAATTGCAAGATATGCTTTTCCCCGGCGCAAACGAAACGGCATGATAATATATGCCCGGTGTGCACAAAACCGCTGACTGTGGGGGTATTGAACCGGGTCGACGCGCTGGCCGACCGTCCGGAAGGGGTAGTCCCGGATAATGCCATACCGTTTAAGAATTGCGTTCCTTTGGATGAGATCATTGCCGAAGCGCGCGGAGTGGGCAAGGCTTCAAAAGCAGTGGAAAAAGAATATTTTCAGGCAATCGGCCATTTTGGAACGGAATTCAATATTTTGCTCAAAGCCAGCGCCGATGAATTGAAAAAAGGATTATCGTGGAAGACTGCCGAGGGCGTGATTAGTGTCCGCAGCGGCCGGGTTGGAGTAATCCCCGGCTACGACGGGGAGTACGGAAAGGTGAGAATTTTCAGCGGCGAGGGGGAAACCGCCGGGCGGGAACGGCAATTACAACTTTTTTAGGAGGAAGTTATGAAAAAGGCTTTGATTGTTTTTTATACCTACTCCGGAAACACGGAAAAGGTGGCGCAGATGCTGGCCGATGAACTCTCGGCCAGGTATGAGACCGATACGGTGCGTTTGGAGGCCCTTGACGAAAGCGGCTCTTTCCTTAAGCAATGCGTACGCGCTTTTAGAAAAAAGCCGGCGCATATTAAAGAAAATGTCCCGTTTGACGTCAGCGCCTACGACATGATCGCTTTGGGTACTCCGGTATGGGCTTTTGGGATGGCGCCGGCTTTGCGCACCTATTTGCAAAAAAGCCGGGGATTCGCGGGCAAGCGGGCGGTGTGTTTTACGACCTATGGCAGCGGCGCGGGAAAACAAAAATGCATCAATGAGGTGGTTGAGGTCCTGAAAGATAAAGGCGCCGGCCGCGTAAGCACATTGTCCGTACAGCAGGGCGATATTTCCAAAAAAGAAATACTGGCGGCACAATTGCGGGAGTCTTTGGTCAATGAATAAAATTTTGATTGCGGTTATCGGCGGTCATCATGCCGACGCGCCAACCCTGAAGCTGGCCGAAGAAGCCGGGGCAATGATTGCCGGACTGGGGGCGATACTGGTTTGCGGCGGCTTAAGCGGGGTTATGGAATCGGCCTGTCGCGGGGCGAAAAAAGCCGGAGGAACAACGGTAGGCATTTTACCCGGCAAGGATAAGCAGGCCGCCAATGAATTTGTCGATATCCCGATTCCCACCGGGTTGGGCTTCACCCGTAATACCCTGGTCGCCGGATGCCCGGATATAGTAATGGCTTTGCCGGGAAAAGAAGGGACGCTTTCGGAAATTGGGTTTGCGTTGAGTGAAAAGAAACCGGTGATCGGTCTGAAAACCTGGGATATCCCGGGTGTGATAAAAGTGAAGACCGTTAAAGCAGCGGAAAAGAAGATCAAACAGCTTTTGAAAAATAAACTTTGATCTTGGATTTAAGAGTGACCGATTATAACTAAAGATAACTAATTCTAACCATTAATAACCGTTTTCCCATGCATTCATTCAAAGTTAATACGAGTCAACATTCCGAATTGATCGATATCACCGACCAGATACAGACGGTGGTCACGAATAATAAGCTTAATGACGGTTTATGTTTCGTATTCGTTCCGCATACTACCGCGGGAATTACGATTAATGAGAATGCCGATCCCAGTGTGCGCAAGGATATCATCAAAGAATTAAACGCGCTGGTGCCCTGGGAACATAATTATACCCATGGCGAAGGCAATTCCGCGGCGCATATCAAAGCGTCGTTGACCGGTTTCTCCCTGACTGTTTGTATAGAGCAGGGACGGCTGCAACTGGGCACGTGGCAGGGGATTTATTTTGCGGAATTTGACGGCCCGCGCAGCCGCTCGGTGTGGGTAAAAATTATATAAAAATTGGTTACCAATGGTTATAATTGGTTATCAAGAGTTATAAACAGTTTCTTAATCACTATACTGTGAGTTGAACGGTAACTAGTAATAACCTATAATAACCGATTATAACCAGTTCGAACTATTTTTTAAATTATGCCCGAATTGCCGGAAGTCGAAACAATTAAGCGCGATCTGGATCCGTTGATCCGCGGGAAGACGATTACCGCCGTTACGGTAAGCCGGAGTACGGTTATCAAAGAACCCGGGGTGAGGCAATTTAAACGTTTGTTGCTCAACGCCCGCTGCCGCCGGATTTTTCGACGGGGGAAATTGCTGGTTGTCGAACTTGACTCCGCCGCCGGCCGGGAGCTTTTTTTAACCGTCCATCTGAAAATGACCGGACAACTGGTTATCGGGCCGGCTGATCCCAAAAGCCGGGTAAGTTTTCACTTGTCGGACGGCATGGTTCTCAGCTATAATGATCAACGTGCGCTTGGCGAACTGCGCGTGGTCAAAGACTGGCGATTGCTGAATGTGGTCCGCGGCATGGGGCCGGAGCCTTTGTCTGCGGGATTTACCGCTGAAATGTTTGCCCGGGAATTACACGGGCGTTCGACAAAAATCAAGCCATTGCTGCTGGATCAGACTTTTATCGCCGGTATCGGTAATATTTACGCGGCGGAAGCGTTGTTTTTGTCCAAAATCGCTCCCCAGCGCAAAGCAAACACGCTGAGTCAATCCGAGTCGAAACGGTTATTCAAAAACATTCGCTCGATTCTGGAAAAGGCAATACAATGCCGCGGCTCATCATTTAATAATTACCGCGACGGTTTAGGTAAAAAAGGAACTTTTACCCGGCATTTTACGGTGTACAGCCGCAAAGGTGAGCCCTGTGTTTGCTGTAAAGAACCGATACGAAAAATGACCTTGGGCGGACGCGGGACTTATTTTTGCGCGCAGTGCCAGAAATGAGCATGTAAGCTTAATGGACCACGGTCCACAGACGACGGACCGCAGCATTCACAAGACACAAAGTCACGGGTCATAAGTTAAAAAAATGAATAGACGCAATACTCAATACGCACAGCGCAATACGGTTAAATAGAATATTAAGGAAGATAATGAGTACGAAGATACGGCAAGTTGAAGCGGAGATAGTTAAAAATAAAAAGATCACGCCTACGGTATATTACCTGGAATTGTCGATCCCCGGTATGGCCGATGACCTGCGGCCGGGACAATTTCTGCATCTGCGCATCGGCACCGGAGTTGATCCTTTATTGCGGCGGCCGTTGAGCGTGTATTCCCTGGTGAAAAAAAACAAAGTCGCGATTGTGTATAAAGTTGTCGGCAAGGGTACCCGCCTGCTGGCGGAAAAACAAGCCCGGGAAACCGTGGATGTCCTGGGTCCTCTGGGAAACGGTTTTACGGTGCGCAACGGCCCGGCAATTCTGGTTGCCGGCGGCATGGGAGTTGCTCCGATGGTATTTCTGGCGCAGGCATTGCTCCGGAAAAGAAACAAACCGGGCTCAGCAACGGCGGCTTTTATCGGCATGAATACGAAAAAAGAATTGGTCGGTGCCGCCGACCTTAAAAAAAATGGTTGTACGGTCCGGGTTTCCACCGATGACGGCAGCCAGGGGT
>JAQULA010000209.1 GCA_028718845.1 Candidatus Omnitrophota bacterium | reverse complement strand
ACTCATGCGACTTTTCATCAAGAAATTTCCGGTTTTGCGCTTCCGCGACGAATTCTCCCAAATGGGCCTCATCCTGCGCGTGCCCGATCAGGCTGGTCAGCGTCGCTTCCCGCCCCGGTTCAAGCGTGATCGTAACATGACTAAACGCGGACGGAGTTTTACTGCGGGTAATCTGGGTTTTGGGCAATTTAAACCCGGATTCACCGAACGCCTGCGGAAATGAAAAATCACGCACCGGCCCGAAAACAATTTCCGGGTCGACGATAAAGGAATTCTTCTTTTTGGCCGTATCCAGATTACTCCAGCTGTAATAGAAATTACCGCCTTTGATATAAAATACCTGCGGCCGGTCGGTGGGGTCTACGCTCAGCTTATAACAAGGCACCTTGAATTTGGTATGAAATTCCACCTGCATCCAGGCTTCCATCGTCCGCCCCAATTCCTTTATAAACCGGTCGCTCAGGCCAAACGGGACCACCTGCGGCAAGCCGTCGATCACTTCGAAGGTTTTTTTGGTTTTGGAGGTGTTTTTTATGGTTAAAATACGGATCAGGCAGGCCAACGGTTCATTGGCCAAAGTAAAATACCGCGCGTTGAACTGCAAACCCAGCGTGCGATTGGATTCGCTGACGCTGAAATCATCGGTTCCGATCGACATCAGCCGCTGCAGGTCTTTTCCCGCGTTTACCGCGTTATTCTGGAACGGCTCATATACTTCCCGTCCGTTAATTTTCACAAAAGTGCGAAACCCGCGCGAAGAAGCCACTTCCCAGGCCCGGTTTGCCGGAAAAAACTCGAGAATCGAATTCTTTTTATCCTGGGTCCCAAAGCTGACAATTCCCTGTCCGCGGTTAACATAAAATACCCACATCGGGATCCCGAACAATCCGGCAATGCCCGGAAAAAAACTGGCAAACGGCTTAGCCAGGTCATAATTCTCAATTATGAATTTTCCATTCTCCGCCAAATAATAGGATACGTTTCGTTTTTTGCTCACGTTATGTCTCCTGTTGGTCTTTTTAGTTAAAAAATCCGTCGCTGAATTTCGAGCAGTATTCTATCAGATCCCCATGATTTGTAAAGAAAAAAAGCATGCCGCTGGAAACAGACGGCATGCTCGATTCTGCGCTGGTTATGCTTTTATATAAGTCGAAAGCTGTTTAATCCGCTTAAGCATGTTCGGATGGGTGCTGAACAGTTCCGCGAATTTCGCCCCTTTTCCTATTTGAACTTTTTGATTGCGTAATTCCTTCAGGCTCTCGTTATCGATACTTCCCGTGCCATCCAACCGGATTTGGGACAACTCCCCTAAATCCGCGCGCGCCCGCGCCGGATCATTGGCAAAAAAAGCCTTTATTCCTTCCACGGAACGCACATCAAACGCGCTGGCCCGGGCGCTGCCGCGAACCAGCTTGTATAAAGCCGAAGCCAGATAGCGGGGATGATTACCCAATACCACCGATCCGCGGTCGGCAAAATATTCCCGGATCCGGGAGCCGTACATTACCAATAAATGAGTCACAAAATAAAAAATCAGCGCGGCTATACCGATAAGCATGGTATTTTGGCGGTCCTTCCGGTCGCCGCCGGAATTACCCCAAAACAGCATATTCCAGGCAATACGATACAGAATCAAGGGTATTACCGATAACAAAGTTATGGTCAGCACATCGCGGTTTTTAATATGGGTAAGCTCATGCCCGATAACCGCTTTTAATTCTTCATACGATAAAATATTGACAATCCCCTGGGTTACACACACCCGGCTGTCGCTCAGCCAGCGGCCGTAAGCAAACGCGTTAGGCAGCAAAATCGGGGAAACTCCGATTTTCGGTACCGGGATATTCGCCCGTTTGGCCAGGTCCTCAACCATTTCGAAAAGCTGGGGGTATTCTTCCCGGCGCACATAACGCACCTTCATCGTCCACTCCACCATCTTCGGGCCGATAAGATATTGCACAAGCATGATTCCCACGGTCAACACCGCGTAAAAAGTAAAATTAGCCACCCCCATACCATAGGCGATCATCGACACAATCGCGTAAATAATGCCGAACATCACCGTCAGGAGCAGATACATCCGCATGTTCAATGAAAACATACCAACCACCTCTTTCATTTTATACTTTCATGCATGCCGCAGTCGCCGTGGCCACGACAAGTCCATTCTCGTCCGTACATTCGGCAGACGTATAAATTATTTTCTTCTCTTCGTTTTCAATGCGCGCCCGGAATACCAGCGGCTCATCGATATATGCCGGTTTTTTTAACCGCATCCGGAATTCCGCGGTAACCGCGCTTTTCCCCAGTTTCCAGAGCAAATTAACCATCGCCTCATCCAGGATCAAACCGATAACCCCGCCGTGCACGATCCCGGAAAAACCTTGAAAATTCTTATCCGGCACAAATCCGCACCGGATTGTTTTGTCTTCCGTCACCGCAAATTCAAGCTGCAGCCCGCGGTTGTTTTTTTTTCCGCACACAAAGCAAAAGTGGTCATCTTCCAGATGAAGTGTTTTTGCCGTCATTGTTTTTTGTTGGGATTGTTTCTGAATGGGTTTATCGCGGCCCCCATAACACCCCATACTGGCCCTTGTTATAGGTTATACTCTATGCGCCTGCCGGCTGAAAAAATCTTCGAGAAATTTTTTATCACGCCGGTCAATATATGTGAATTCCACGCCAACCGGGAAAACCGGCTTGCCGTTGTCATCCATAACTTTTGTCCCGACCCAGCGTACGTTTCCCTCAACCACGGTCATATCCGGATTATTAGGCACATCGATGCTCATATTCAGGCTATCTTCAACCTCAGGGCAGGAAGAAGCCAATAAACGCAATCCGCCCAGACTGGCATCCTGCGTAAATCCTTCGTGATTTACACTCCCCTGCTCATCCACCGTGAACCGGACAAACAGTGAGGTCAATTCCCGTTTTAATTGTCTTCGTTCCTGCATGCTCACCTCTATGGCTGATAGTGTATCATACCTCGCTGTTTTTTTCAAGTCCAAATGTGTGCGTGTGCCGAAATCAACGGGTATCACTTTTTCCGGTTTTCCCGCGCTCCGGCTGAGTGATCCCGCCCTTTGATACCGGAGACAAGGTCAGGGTGATCATGGTTTTGCCGGACCGCCCGGATTCCAGGGTAACGATACATGACTCCTGCGCTTTTTCAAAATTCAACACCACGGTATCGAATTCAACCAGATTGATCAAATCCCAGCCGTTGCGGGTCATTGCTCGCTTATAAAATTCCAATACCACCCCAACGTCCGATTTCCCGGCATAACGCAGTGTGCCCAAACGAGTCTGATTATTCTGAAAAACATACGACCCTTTTCGAAGCAATACAAAACCCGCCGGGACCGGCACATCCTCAAATCGCAATTGTGAAGAAATGTTTAATGCGCCGCCGCTATAACCTGAATCCGACCGCTGTTCATAATTCCCGGTGGCGCAACCGCTTACCCCCAGCAACACGATCACGGCCACAATGTTCAATAAACCATAACCCCGCTGTTTCACCAACTCACCCCCTGTTAGATTACCGACAAGACTTTTACCCGGGCCAATAAGCG
>JAQULA010000208.1 GCA_028718845.1 Candidatus Omnitrophota bacterium | reverse complement strand
AGACAAACCCTGGAAGAATTAAAATCCCAGTTCAACACCCATACAATCCTGAAGGCCGTGCTTGACGCAAAAATAATCGGCAGTGTCCGCGCCTATAAAAAGGACGGCACTTGTTATATCGGAAGACTGGCGGTCCACCCCGACATGCAAAACCAGGGGATCGGAACGGCCCTGATGAAGGAAATTGAAAAGCAGTACGCGGTGAAACGCTACGAGCTGTTCGTCGGCACGAAAAGCGAGAACAATATTCGCCTTTATCAGAAACTTGGGTATAAGGTCTTTAAAAAGGATGACTATGAATGCGGGGCTATCGAGATATTTTACATGGAAAAAATGAGCGAAACACCTCAGTGATGCACGATACTCCTCAGTGTTGAGCAATTTTGTCCTGCCCGAAACAGTCACAAGACCACCCGTCACCGGTCTCACGTTTTAAAAGCCGCCTTCCCCTTCCATTTACGGGAAGACAGCAGTGTGAAACACAAAGGGGACTATGCCTGTCCCCTTAGACCCCTAGCCCATATTTCTTTTGTGCGGACAAAAGAAATGAACACTGGGGTGCAGGGGCAGGTATAGCCCCGCGCTTTTCTCTAACCAAAGAGAAAGAGGGGGCATATACTTCTATGCCCCCTCTCTTCATTCAACAGCCCGTTGCACGAGAATTATTACCCGATCGCCGGACGGCCGCGCTCCTCGGTGCGGATACGCACGCACTCATCCAGCGACAGAACGAAAATCTTCCCGTCCCCGGTTTCCCCGGTTTTAGCGCCTTTGACAATCGCCTTGATCGTCGGTTCGACGAAATTATCGTTGACCGCGATGTCCAGGCGAATCTTGCGCAGAAGGTTGCCGTGTTCCATCGCCCCGCGATAGATCTCGGTCACGCCTTTCTGCCGGCCGTGACCAAGCACTTCGCTCACGGTAAGCAGGTTTACCTCCGCTTTATAAAGCTCCTCTTTTACGTCTTCAAGTTTACTGGGCTGAATTATTGCGATGACTAATTTCATTGTGTCTCCTTTCTCTAAAAACCGTAACCGGATCATTCAACGATGGTATATGCCCGCTCATGATGCTGCGTAAGATCAAGGCCGATGTCCTCTTCCCGGGCTTCCACACGCATCCCCATGACCGCGTCGACCAGTTTGAATAAAACCGCGCTCATGATCCCGGAATAGACGATCGTGATCACCACGGCCTTCAGCTGCACCATGAACAGCCCGGGATTTCCGTAAAAAACACCGTCGTTGCCGGCAGGATTGACCAGTTTGGTCGCGAACAGTCCGGTAGCCAGCGCGCCCCATATGCCGCCGACGCAATGCACGCCGAAAGCGTCCAGGGCATCATCATAACCAAGCAAAGGTTTAATAATGACCGCGGCCAAATAACAGAAAACGCTCACTAAGAACCCGATCGCCAGCGCGCCGGAAACAGTGACGAACCCCGCTGCCGGAGTGATCGCCACCAGCCCGGCAACCGCGCCGGAGGCGACGCCGAACATCGTCGGCTTCCCGTTGCGGAACCATTCGATCAGCGCCCAGCTTAACCCCGCCGCAGCCGCAGCCGTATGCGTCACCACAAAAGCGTTCACCGCCAGGCCGTTGGCCGCCAGGGCCGACCCGGAATTGAATCCGAACCAGCCGAACCACAGCAACGCGGTCCCCAGCACCACGAACGGAAGATTGTGCGGGGAAGGAAGGTTCTTTTCAGTATTTTTCCGGCGGCCGATCATCAACGCCGTTACCAGGGCCGCGACACCGGCGTTAACATGAACGACCGTGCCCCCGGCAAAATCAAGCGCGCCCATGTTGCGGATAAAACCGCCGATACCCCAGACCCAGTGGCAAACCGGGGCATAGACGAACGTCAGCCAGGCAACCGTAAAAACCAGGAACGACGAGAATTTCATTCTCTCGGCAAACGCGCCGATGATCAGGGCCGGCGTGATGATAGCGAACATCGCCTGAAAGATCATGAACGCCTGATGAGGAATCGTCGCGGCATAATCGACGTACGGCTCCAGCCCGACCCCGTTAAGCATGGACCAGCCGAACCCTCCCCAAAAACCCGCGCCCGGAGCAAACGCAAGACTGTACCCGAACATTACCCAGGCCACACTCACCACGCAGAGGATAATAAAACACTGCATCAAAATACTGAGGATGTTTTTTTTCCGCACCATCCCTCCGTAAAAAAAAGCCAGTCCCGGCGTCATCAGCATGACCAGCGCCGCAGAAATCAAAACCCATACCGTATCTCCTGAATTCATCGTTATCCCTCCCTTGTTACCCTGGTACCTTGTTTTACCGCTCCCGCGTTTTTACCGTTTGAATCGCCAATTGACACACTCGTTATAAAAAATTTTTGCCGCGCGCAGCCTGCCTATCCCGTATTATTCATCGTGCCGCTTCCGTCAAGATGCAGCTTTTCGCAAACGATCTTCGCGTATATCCGGTTGATCCGGTTCGTCCGCAGCCAGCGTGCAAGCGTCGACACTTGCACGTCCAGCTGCCGGGACAATTCATATAGGGTATATCCCCGTTCCTGCTTCAATTGTTTTAACGATTCGATCAGTACTCGATTCTCCACGATCACCTCTCCCGTCGTTTAGAAACTGACCGCCAGGCTTACTCCGCCGTAAGTGCGGCTTTTCTGGTTCCCGTCATCAGCCGATTTTAAGTCGCCGAACGGCGCTGCATAGCCGATCTTCGGAACGAACACCGCGTTTTTCGTCAACGGAATCCTCAACCCGGCGCTGAGCAGGTAATCGCCGCCGTCTCCGGCGATAAACAGCTCATGGTTTAGGCCCACCGCCGCCGCCAGATCGAGCGAGATTTCCGGAGCGCTGATTACCGGGATACTGTACGACACCCCCAGATTAACGTACTGCCCGTCGCCGCCGCCGTTTTCTTCTTTTCCATAATCGTCGTAAACCGTCATTTTCGGTGAAAAGAGGACATCCGGCAAGCTTACTCCGCAATACCATTCTTTGCTGCGCAGCCCCGATCCCGGAAAATTATACGTCGTATGCCCGACCGAAACGCTGACCGATTCAAACGCATAGGTATAATCGATAATTATATCGGTTTCATCCGACGTCAACGCATCGGAGTTGCTCACGTCAAAACTGCTCCAGGAAGACAGGGTAAACCCATACCCCCCGATTGAAATCCCGGGCTGGATAACCGGATCGGTATCCAGGGTAAATCCCCGCCAGAGATATTTATCATAAACATCGAGCGTTGCCGATCCCTCCAGTTTCAGCTCCGGCAAAACCCCGTCTTCATAGGCGGCATGCGCCGTCCGCAGCCCCGGCGCTAACATCAACACACTCCCCACAATCAGTCCACCGCACAATCCCTTTCCGATCCGATTCTTCAACCCCATCATCACGCCCTCCTTTTTTAAATAATTGCCCTGTCCCCGCGTTCTCCCGTCCTAATTCTAACGCACTCCCCCACCGGGAGCACCGCTATCTTTCCGCTTCCCAACATATCTTCCTTACAACAGCGCATAACCGCGGTAATAATATCCTCAACCTGGTCATCGTTAACATAAATTGCCATTTTAGTCTTGGGTATAAACAGGAAATTATCCG
>JAQULA010000207.1 GCA_028718845.1 Candidatus Omnitrophota bacterium | reverse complement strand
CAAAAACCACGGCTCGACAAAACCCAGCTCATAATCTTTCTTTTCCGACCCGAATTCCATACGGATACGCAATTTCTGCCCCGCCCCGGTAAACATCGGAAAATTGAAAAGATCAAAATTCCGCTGAGTCAAATCAATAAACCCGATAAATTGATCCACCGAACTATACCCGGCGCCGAAACTGAATTCACCGGTTTTCGACTCTTTCACAAACACATCCAGGTCGTACTTATCCGGCAGGGTCGAAGGTTGTTCCTTGGTATCGAAGCTGACTTCTTCGAAATAACCGAGGTTATACAGCCGTTGCCGGCTTCGGCGCAATTTTTCTCCGTTGTAACGGTCGCCGGGGTATAACCGCATTTCCCGGCGGATGACCTCATCCTTGGTCCGGCTGTTACCCTGCACATTGATTTTATCGACATAGGCGATATCACCTTCATTCACCGCGTAGTTTAAATCCACATTACCGGTCTCGGCATTAAGCACGGTGTCCGCCTTGACGAATGATGCGATATAACCGGCATCGAAATAGTGGCTTTGTAACGCGGAAATATCTTCGCGCAGTTTCGATTCGCTATAGACCGTATCCGGCTGCAAAACTACGGTCTTCAATAATTCATCGCGGGTGAACACGGTATTGCCGGTAACGGCAATCGCCCCGACCTTATACTGTTTTCCTTCTTCGATGACAAAGGTCACAGATATCGCGCCGCTGGTTTGGTTCTCGTCGAAACGGGAAACAACCTTAACGTCGATAAACCCCTCCGCCCGGTAAAACGCCAGCAACCGTTCGGTATCTTCCTGAAAAACGTCATTATCAAAAAAACCCGACGTAAACCATCCTTTGCGCTTGGTTTTCAGCAATTTAATCAGCCGGTTCTTGGCAAAAGAAGTATTTCCATCGACATTGATCTTACGCACACGCATCCGGGCGTGTTCCACGACACTGATCGTAACCGTAACCTTGCTGTCTTTTTCTTCCTCGGACGTCGTGATTACCGCCGAAGAATAACCTTTTTTGGCGTAAAACTTTTTCAATTCTTCGATATCTTCTTTGAGTTTAAACTGATCAAAGATTTCGTTCTGTTTTATTTTCATTTGCGAAAGCAATCTTTTTGTCCGGATACGCTTATTTCCGGCAAATACTATTTTAGCTAAAACCGGTTTTTCCTGAACGGTAAAAACAACCTTGACCCCGCCGTCCTTTTCCTCGATGTCGGCGCCGACATCCCGGAAAAGACCGCTGGCATAAAGCCGCTTAATATCGTCACTGAGTATCGTGCCCGTATACGGCGTCCCGATTTTTGTTTGTAATTTCGAAAGAATGGTCTGCGTACTTATTACCTTATTATTCCGAACCTCAATTTCCCGAACCTTGCGTTCTTCTTCGGATCGGGCAATCCCGACAAAACAATGCGACAAGAGAATAGAGGCAACAATACCGCTTAATACAATTTTTTTCATGATTTTACTCTTCTCTCTGTGTATAGTTTTCAAACCGGCTCAACTCTTTCAAAAATACCAATTTTTTCGTACCGACCGGGCCGTTACGCTGTTTAGCGATAATCACTTCCGCCAGCCCCTTATTCTGTTCCGTCGGATTATAATACTCTTCCCGGAACAGCAGCATTACCACATCCGCGTCCTGCTCGATAGCTCCGGAATCCCGCAAATCGGAAAGACGCGGACGATACCCGTCGCGTTGTTCCGTCGCGCGGGAAAGCTGGCTTACCGCCACCAGCGGGACATTAAGTTCCCGGGCCAATGCCTTAAGTGAACGCGAGATATCGGAAATTTCCTGCTGCCGGCTTTCCGGACGCGCCGACGAAGCCTGCATCAGCTGCAAATAATCCAGGAAAATCAGCCCGATATTATGCTGCGCCTTCAGCCTGCGCGCTTTCGCTCTTAATTCCAAAACATTGACCCCCGGGGAATCATCGATGTACAACGGGGCATTGGAAATTTTTCCCGCAGCATTTACCAGGTGTACCCAATGTTCTTTGGATAAAAAACCGGTGCGTACCGCCTGCATATCTACCCGGGCGTGAGAACAAAGAATACGCTGGACCAGCGACTCTTTGGACATTTCCAGGCTGAAAATCGCGGTAGGGATCTTCGCGATAACCGAAGCGTACTCGGCAATCCCGCACATCAGCGCGCTTTTTCCCATCGACGGTCTGCCGGCAACAATAATCAGATCCGACGGCTGCAAACCGGCGGTAATTTCATCCAGACACTGGTACCCGGTGGGAATACCGGTAACCTGGGTCTTGCGCTCGTAAAGTTTTTCGATCGTCTCGATGCTGTGTTTGATCAGCTCTTTTACCGAGACAAACCCGCCTTTGAATTTAGATCCGGCTATTTCAAAAATCAACCGTTCCGCCCGGTCAAGCAACGCGTCCACTTCCTGCTCCGGCTCGTAGCCCTCGGTAATAATCCCGGTAGCCGTGGTAATCAGGGTTCGCAGCAACGCCTTTTCTTTAACTAATTTTGCATAATGAGTGACATTCGCGGCGGTCGGCACCACGTTGGACAATTCGACAAGATACCCCGCGCCTCCGACACTTTCCAGGTTGTTATCTCTGCGCAGCTGATCGGTAAGCGTCACCAAATCAACCGGCTTGCTCTCTTTATACAAATTGAGGATCGCGTTGAAAATTTTACGGTGAGTATCCTTGTAAAAGGCCCCTTCTTCCAATAATTCCACCACATCGCCGATAGCTTCATTCTCCAGCAGCATTGCCCCCAAAACCGCCATTTCCGCTTCGATATTCTGCGGTGGAAGCTTATCCAGCAGCGTGGCATCAAGAGAACCGGAGTTCTCCGTTCTTCTTTTTATTTTTGAACCACCCATACCTTGACCTGCTGTTTCACCTCGGGATGGAGTTTTACTTCCACTTGATACACCCCTAATGCCTTGATTGGTTCTTCAAGCAAAATATCTTTTTTATCGACGTTGATACCTTCCTGCTGCAGGGCTTTGGCAATATCGGCATTAGTTACCGCGCCATAAAGCTGTTCTTCATGCGCCTGCATTACAATCGTACAGGAAACCAGCTCGATTTTCTTAGCCAGCTCCAGCGCGGTTTGTTTTTCCAGTTCTTTTTTCTTGGCAAGCACCAGTTTATAATCGTCGAGCTTTTTGAGATTACTCTGCGTTGCTTCCAGGGCCTTCCCCTGCGGGATAAGGCAATTGCGCGCATATCCTGCGCTCACTTCGACCACATCGCCTATTTTACCGAACTTCTGGACATCTTCTTTTAGCACTACTTTCATAACAGCAACTCCTTTGATCCACATCAGTTAACATCCGCCAGGAAAAATTTCCTGTTTTTTACACTCCCCTGCCGGGCATTATCCCAAAACCGGATAACTTCCCGCGGGTTCGCGGTAATACCATCGGGTCCCGTTCCTGATAGTCACGCAGACCGCGGCACAGCACTATACTTATTCCGCGGTGTACGGTAAAAGCGCCAGAAAACGCGCCCGCTTAATTGCCTGAGCGAGTTTTCGTTGATGTTTTGCGCAGGTACCGCTGGCACGCGAAGGCACGATTTTACCGCGTTCGGTAATAAATTTCGAGATGCGGTTAATATCCTTGTAGT
>JAQULA010000206.1 GCA_028718845.1 Candidatus Omnitrophota bacterium | reverse complement strand
TCCGAACAGCTTACGCATAAAATGGTCGCGCGGGCGATGAAAGGGCGGCGGCTTACCGTACATGTGCAGTCGAAAGTTCTGCACGCGTTAAACCAGGCTTGCGGGCGGAACTACTCTCGTGAAGAACTGTTCAATTATTAACGGTTGATAGCTTTCCGTGTTATTTAATAAATACATTGCTATATCGATAAAAAAACGTATAATGCTATGACGCCGACAAAAGAGCTGTTAGTGAAAATGCCGAGAATGAAGGGAGCGGGCGCGTTCTCTTTGAAGTGAAAGGAACTTTAGTTGTATGACGAATCAAAAACGCCGTAAAGATGTAAGAAATGTCGCGATTATCGCGCATGTCGACCATGGTAAAACCACCCTGGTTGACGCCCTGCTGAAGCAAACCGGAGCCTATGAATTCAAAAGCGGCGAATCGACGATTATGGATTCCAATCCTTTGGAAAAAGAACGCGGTATCACTATTTTTTCGAAAAATGCCTCTTTTCAATATAAAGGCGTGCAGTTCAACATCGTGGATACTCCCGGCCATGCCGATTTTGGCAGCGAGGTGGA
The DNA here is from genome assembly GCA_028718845.1 of Candidatus Omnitrophota bacterium. Taxonomy (GTDB): domain Bacteria; phylum Omnitrophota; class Gorgyraeia; order B26-G9; family B26-G9; genus JAQULA01. The sequence continues at coordinate 3,045 of JAQULA010000206.1, read as the reverse complement.
AAGAATTCTTAAAATGGTCGACGGGGTATTGTTATTGGTCGATGCGTTTGAAGGCCCGATGCCGCAGACAAAGTTTGTGCTGAAAAAATCACTGGAGCTGCACCTGAAGCCGATTCTGGTAGTCAATAAGATCGACCGTCCGAATGCGCGGCCGCATGAAGTTTCCGACCTGACTTTTGACCTGTTCTGCGAGTTGAACGCCACGGATGAACAGCTCGATTTTCCTATTGTCTATGCTTCCGGAAAAGACGGTATTGCCACCCTGGATATGGATGATAAAGGTACGGATCTGAAGCCGCTTCTGGATACTATTTTACACCGGGTTTTACCGCCGGTTGCCGATCCGGAACAGCCGTTTCAAATGCTGATAACCATGCTTGATTATGATTCGTATGTCGGGCGTATTGCCATCGGCCGCATTGTGCATGGAAAAATTAAAATGGGAGATCCGATGGCCTTGGTGAAAAGCGACGGAACGATACGCCAGGGAAAGGTTACCAAGATATTAAAGTATGTCGGGCTTAAACGGGTCGAAGCGGAGAACGCCGAGGCCGGTGATATTATATCAATCGCGGGCATTGATGAAGTGCGGGTGGGGGAAACGCTCGCGTCGATTGAAAACCCGCAGGCCTTACCGGCAATAAAGATCGATGAGCCGACGATTTCCATGATATTTTCACACAATACCAGCCCGTTATCCGGCAAGGACGGCGGACGGTTCCTGACCTCACGGCATATCCGGGAACGGCTTGAGCATGAAGCGATGACGAATGTGGGGGTTAGGCTTGAAATTGTTCCCGGATCAGAGAAGCTTAAAGTTTCCGGCCGGGGAGAATTGCATCTTTCCATCCTGATTGAGACCATGCGCAGAGAAGGATATGAGCTCGAGGTATCGTCCCCACAGGTGATTTTAATGCAGGTAGACGGAGATACCCTGGAGCCGGTTGAAGAAGTACTGATAGAGGTTGATGAAGCTTATCAGGGGGTAGTGATTGAAGCGCTCGGCGGCCGGAAAGCCGATATGAAGTCGATGCAAGTGACCTCGATCGGAACGGTACGTATGAATTTTTTAGTTCCTACCCGGGGTTTGATGGGCTTTCGCAGCGAATTTTTGATGATGACCCGTGGTACCGGTGTTATGTACCAGAACTTTTACCAATACCAAAAATACAAAGGTGAGATTACGCACCGTTCCTCCGGGGTCCAGGTTTCTATGGGGCCGGGCCGGGCGGTTGCGTTTGCGTTGTGGGGATTACAGGAACGCGGCGAGATTTTTATTCATCCCGGGGACGATGTTTATGAAGGCATGATTATCGGGGTAAATAACAAGGGCCGAGATCTGGTCGTGAACGCGACAAAAGAGAAAAAACAGACTAATATGCGCGCTTCCGGTTCCGATGAGGCGATAAAGCTTATTCCGCCGAGGGAGATGACCCTTGAGTTCGCCCTGGAATTTATTGAGGATGATGAGCTGGTTGAGATAACTCCCAAAAACATACGTTTACGCAAACGTTATACGAATGAAAAGGAACGAAAAGTAAAGGCAAATGAGGCGAAGATTAAGGAGTAAAAACGAAAATCGGTTATCCTCCTGGTATCGCGGTGTGTTGAGTATTGCGTTCTGCGGCTAGCGACTGAAGGAAGTCCGGACTGTTTGGCGGGGATGGCTTTGTGACGGTCAGCGGCCGGCTATGATCTGGCTGAGATTATTTTTCGTATATCTGTATCAATTCGTTATAATACTGCACTTCTTGGGTTTTTCCCCGTTTGAGCGCGCCTTTAATGTAAATAACGCATTTTCTTTTTAATTCTTTAACCGCTTTTTCCCGTTGTTCCGGAGTGAGGATGTTCGCATCGAGAAGTTTTTTTAGGGCATAAATCCGGAATGTATCCATCGCCGGGTATTTTCGCGAAAGCTGGTCGATGTGGCCGCCGGCTTTTATGGTTAAAGCCTCGGGAATAAGTTTTACCGGGTAGAAAGGCGTTATTCTCAGCCAGAGTTCATAATCCTCGCATGCGGGCAGTGTTTCGTCAAAGCCTCCGACTTTTTCCAATAATTCTTTTTTGATAGTTACCGCCGAAGGACTAATGCAACATAAACGCAATGACTTTTCAAAGGCGTTATCGTCCGGTTTCTGATGGATTTTCTTTTGATTGAGCAGTTTTCCGTGCATGAACCAGGTTTCCTCGGTGTGAAAGATGAAATAGCCGGGAAACCGGTCGATGTAATTCCGGGTAAGGGCCAATTTATCCCGGCGGAACCGGTCATCCGAGTCCAGAAAACAAATGAACCGGCCGCGGGATTGATGGATCCCGTTATTACGGCTGCGGGAAACTCCCTGCTGCGGCTGAAAAAGATACCGGAATCGTTCGTCATCGATCGCGGCGCAATACCGGGAAGTATCGTCGGTCGATCCGTCGTCAATGACAATAAGCTCAAGATCCGGTAAGGTCTGATTAAGGACAGACTCCACGGCGCTTTTTAAGAAAACACAGCGGTTATGTGTTGGGATGATAACGCTGAAAAAAGGTATCGGCATAAATAGTGTCGGGGTTAAGGTAACACGAATGGTTTAACTATATTGGAATTATACACCGGATGGCCGGAATTGTAAATAAAACGTGCAGGATATTTTGAAATTTGTTATAATATTTGCTCTATTAAGGAAAAAGAAAAAAGTGAAAAAATTCCCGCTTTCCGGCCGCAGCGCGACAGCCGGCAGCGTGATTACACGATGAATAATTCTGTTGATTATTGACCAATCGAGGAATCAGAACGTATGATCGCGATTATTGATTATAAAATGGGTAATGTCCGCAGTGTGGCCAAGGCGTTCGAGAGCGTAGGCGCCGCGGTTATGGTTACGGCGAGTGTTTCCCGGCTGCGCGCGGCAAAGGCGCTGGTATTGCCGGGAGTCGGCGCGTTCTCCGCGGGAATGAAAAATCTGCGGGTAATGGGTGTGATCCCGGAAATCAAGCGTGCCGCAGTCGAGCAGAAACCGTTTTTAGGCATTTGTCTGGGAATGCAGCTGCTGTTCACTACCA
>JAQULA010000205.1 GCA_028718845.1 Candidatus Omnitrophota bacterium | reverse complement strand
CTTTCCGCGCATTTGTATTACCAGCGCGGGAAACATTATGACGTTTCTCAGGATACCATTGAAATTATCGATAAAGAATCCAGCGGGCAGAAGATGGAAGGCCGGCGCTGGAGTTACGGCCTGGATACGGCGTTGCGGATCAAAGAGAATCTCACTGTCGAGCCGGAACAACTGAGCATTGCCTCGATGACCCTGCCGGAAATACTTAATCCCAATCTCGGGCTGGTATCGACATTCAGCGCGGCTTCCGGGACCATTGACCAAAAAACGGCTGAATTGTTCGAGATTCCTTTTGTTTCTTTGGATGATGGGAAGGCGAATCTGGGTCGGACCGACCAGGCGACGATGTTTTCCGATAAGATGAGCGCGCGAAAAGCGGCCGTCGGCCTGATCGCTCAATTGCGAAGCGGAAAATTGACCGATTTGATGAAACAATCCGTTTCGGCAATCGGTGCTCTCCTGGTCCGGTGCGAATCGGACAGCGAGGTCAGCGAGGTCGCCGATGACCTGCTGAAAACCCGGGAGGTCGGTAAGGGGAACGTGGTTCGGATCACGCAGGAAGGCAAAGTTGTCGGCGCCAGCTTCACGAAAGATCTGTCGGAGATGACGCTGGCTGACCTGCAGGAAATGGCAAAAGACGATTCCGCTTATGATACCGTTATTATCGAATTTACCTCCGCCAACAATGAAACCATAAAGGATATGGTTGAAGAATTGTCCCGGTTTAAAAAGGTCATTATCGTGTCCACGAATCTGGCCGGCCGCGGTGTGGACTTTAAAGGCAAGGATATGGTCGCCGTTTCGCTCAACTGCGACGAGCTTGATGAAACCGATACGCAGTTCCGAGGCAGAGTCGCCCGTGACGGCAAGATCGGATTCTGGTTCGGTTTCTGGTCTTTGCAGGATGCTGTTTTTAGAAAATATGAAAATCTGGTCCCTGAAGAGCTCAAATTTTTTAAAACAATGGTGGAGAAATATGGGGAGTATGACCTGGGGTTGCAGACGGACTCCTCGGAATCTCAGCGCAACCGGGAAATTATTTCGCAGATGCGCAAGGCGATCAACGACCACAATCAGAACATGCGCTTACAGGAAAAGCAGTTCGGCGAGTTCCTCCAGCCGTTCAATGTCGAGCAGGCCAGGCTGAGACAGAAGATAATGCGGGCGAGTATTGACGCGCTAATCGAACCGGATGTCCTTAACGCGATCCAGGGCAACATCGTGACGGCGATAAATACTTTGACTACCGAAAATGATCTTGAGACGCTTTCGATAAACGATATCCTGGGGGTGCTGGAAAACAGTTTCGGATTTGGGGACATTACGCCGGATTATGTGGTCAGCTTCTTAAATATAAAGGTCGGGGATGAAAATGAAAAAGTTATTACCCGGCAGGCCGCGGCCGCGGCGGTTTACGCGGTTATAACCGACCATCTCAGGCTGACGGCGCTTCGCGTGGTCGATCAGGAATGGATGCGGTTTGTCAGCGATATGGGCTTGAACAAGCACCGGCTGCAGCAGCTTCCTTCCCGGCCGGGATACCAGAAGAATTTTATCAATCCGAATCAGATCTACGCGGAAATAAAACGCATCACCGCCGAGCTCTATGAGAATTCAAAAAAGCGGATGGAACGGAATTTTGCCGAAAACGTGATCGGGGCGGCTTATCAACTCGCGGGTAAAGCCGTAACTCCGGAAGCACTGGACCAGGCCGCGAAAGAGGCGTCCAGGGTGCGGAAAATTTCGTTGTGGGAAAAATTAAGAGCGTTGTTCATAAAGGCGGCTCCATGGGTTATTACTGTTGGGGCCAATATCGGACTGGCCGCGTTTTTGACGGTGGTGTTTAATGGCCTTACGGTAGGCGGGGTAAGTTCCGCCGCGGGTTTGCCGGTGATCGGCACGGTTTTTTCCGCTCTGCTGGCCATGGGGCCGGTCTGGGTCCTCTCCATCGCCATCGCGACCATTTTCGTCGGATGGGCCTTAAGCTCTCAGGTCAAACGATTGGCGCAGGTCGATTCGTATGACGCGAAAATGGCGGATTATGTCGCGCTGGGCCGCCGGATGCCGCTTAAAAATATGATCGGCGATATCGGGGTGTATACCTGGAGAAAAACGCTTAACGTTATCGCCACCTTTGCTCCGTTTGTCGCCGCAACGACCCTGATCTCGCTGGTCGGCACAACCTTGTTTACCGCTACGGCGGTCGGCGGAGTTTTTCTGCTGGCGACGGCGGTGATCGGGATGATCGGTGTCGGCGCGTCTCTAGCATTGCTGGCGACATCACGCCAGGATTTAAAGCGGGCCCCGCGCCTTCCGATGAGCGGCGGAAAACGGTTCTTAAGAGGGGCTATCGGAGGCGTTTTAACCACGGTGAGTATCGGGGCCGCGTTGGTTGTGACCGGAATCGGTTCGGCATTCATGTTCCTGGTCCCGGGAGTGCTGGCAATCGCTCTCGGCGGCGGAGTGGCTTATAAAATTTTTAACGCCAGCAGCGACGCCGCGGCAAAAAATAAGTTTATCGGCTTCCTGGGGTTTGCCTCCGGCCTGTTGATCGGCGGCGGGGTTTTAGGGTTTACGGCGTTGTATGGGGCTTTCGTGTTGAAGTCGATTTTGATTTCGTTCGCGGGAACGGCGATCGGGTCGGGCAATATTTTGGCGATGGCCGGATATCCTTTAGTGGCGCTTTTCAGCATCCAGGGGATTTTAATGCTGATGTCTCAGTTTTATTTCGCGAAAAGAATCGCCCAGCAGGACGCCATAACCAGAGGAGAGGCCACCGAGAAGAAAATGAACGCGTTGGCGTATGTATTCCGCTCTCTGGTATTAAACGCCCGGACGGTTCTCGTTTCCGGGGGCGCGCTTATCGGCGTGGTATTTTTGCTGAAAGGCGTATGGATGTTCGCGCTGCCGGTTGTCGGCGTATCGCTGGTCATGGGCTATCTGTCCTATTCCGGGTTTAAGAAAAGAATGGAAAAGCAATTGGACTATTCGTATCTTGCCGGAAAACCGGGACAGGCATTTGAACGATCGCTGAATAAATTGCCGGACAGCCAATTTCCCGGATTTGCCGGTTCTTTGCGTTCGGCTGTTTCCGCGTTCAAAGAACAGGTTACCGGTACCCGGAATCCGCTTCAATTGGCCTATGACCTGATGGACAAGGGTGCGGCCGAAGACCGTATCCTTCAGGAATTTTTAACCCAGGTGCGCGCGGTCGCTCCTCCGAAAGACGGCAGATTTTTCTCCCGGACGGAAATCGATCTGATGGTTTCCAAAATGCCCGCAGAGATGCTGCCCGACGAACAGCGCCCGGCTTTTACGAGAGCGGTTACCGAGGCTTTAGTTGAGCTGAATTTAGCGAAAGTCGGGTTCTCCCGATTCCTGAACGACCATGTCAATGCCGAAAAATTAACCAAGGCTTTAAATGTGCTGCCCATGCCTTTGATGGGTGCTTCGGCGCTTACTACCGCCCCGGCCGCCGCCGCTTTTGTTTCCCAGAGCCAGTATGCCGGAGTTTCCTATACGCAGGCGGATATCAATGTGGCCCAGGCGCCAAAAAATCTTTTGGATTATTACGCGTTCATATCCTCACGGACGATGAACGCTCTAATGGGGTCCCCGGCCCAGACCGAAGGCGCGGAAAAGAAAGCTGCGGTGGATTGGGAAGAACAGTTTGCCGACCTGCAGCGCCGGATGATATTACAGCAGCAGGACCGCGCGCTCGCT
>JAQULA010000204.1 GCA_028718845.1 Candidatus Omnitrophota bacterium | reverse complement strand
GCATGGGTAACGATGCTGTCCTGATACTGCCAGGCGGCGACAATATCGCCGTCTTCTATCTCCCGAAGGATTTTATAACGCCATCGGTTTGCCGCAGTAAAATTAAAACGCAGCATCGAATTGATCGCGACATACATCCCGTTATCGATTGCCCGCTCCGGATGCAATTTATAATACTCACTTACGTAAAAAAATTCATGATTACCGATCAGCCGGACGACCTCACCTCCGGCCCGGCGGGCTTGTTTCTGCAAAGAATCCAGCAAGTCCCATGTTTTCAGCGCATCTTCTTCCGGGCCGCGATCAACAATATCGCCCAATTGAACCAGGATCCGGTCGCCGGCAATCCATTCAAGGTTGTCATTGACATAGCCGGCACGCTTTAATAGCGCCACAAACGCAGTGTAATTGCCGTGAATGTCGCCGATAAACATCGCCCGTATCCGCGCGATGCGTTCTGAAGAAACCCCGGATAAAGCCAGCTCTTCGCTTGCCGGCAACGGCGTTACGGTATCGGAAACGGGAATATTTGCCGTGAGAAATGATTTCTGAAACCGGACATTCGATAACGACATGCCGGGAGAAAGCGAGGAGGCGGACAAAACCGCCGGCGACGCGCAGGCAACTGAAGACATAACCCCAATTGCGGCAATAATTAATAATATTACGCTATTATGCCTAACCATAATCCTCCGCTTGTTCGGAATAGGCATAAAGTATACCCGGAAAACCGGTTTTTCGCCACAATGAAAAGACCGGGGTCCGAGACCGTTCTCCGCCAAAAAACGGCGGTATCACTAGGACGATGGACGCACGCTCTGTTCGTCCGCTTAAAAAATCATCTCATTCGGGCCGCTTTTTCGTCCTTCGTCCTAACAAACAAGGCGAGCGGTCGTCCTTCGGACTTCGAGTTGTTAATTGCTACTCATTTATTTTATAAACGATATCGCGTTTATGCACGCGTTTGCCGACTTTGATCCCCACTTCTTTGCCTTTTACCGCGATCGGGATCGACTGATGATTCAGCTGGATCGAAGTAACGGTTTGTTTGAAATCAGCATGCGCGCCTTTGATATGAATTTTGTCCCCTACCGTCAACGCCGATTTAAGCTTTATAATACCCACGGAAATATTCCCGAAATAATGGGTGATTTTCCCGATTGCCGTTTCCTCAACCGCAACCAGCGGCTTAATACGCGAACCCGCTGATTTTGCTTTGGCCGGAGCTTTGATCTTTTGCGCTTTTTTTGCGGTTGGTTTTTTGCCGGTTTTCAGCGTATTTTTTTTGGTTACCGCGACAGCTTTACCTGCCTTTTTAACTTTTTTCACTTTTGGTGCCGCAGACTTCGCCTCTTCTTCCCCTGATTTAAACAACCCCTTCAACATCCCCAGCAGTGCCATAACCCACTCCCTTCTGTATTTGTATTGCGTCGTGCGTACTGCGTATTGAGTTCTGGTTAACTTGTAACATGTGACTTGTGTCTTGTGACCATCTTTTTTACAGTGGTCCGTGGACCGTGGTCTATGGTCCTCTCTACACCAATCCATGCTCATTAAAACATTGCGAATACTTCTTATCGCTGACGCGAATATGTTCCATCCACCAATGCTCCAGAAATTTCACGACTTCCGTACTGAGAAAACGAAGATAAAAGTTTGCGTCCTGATCTTGCGCCAGAACATGTTTAAACTCTTCGAGCTTTTGTTCAAACTCACGATGTTTCTGATTATGCTCCGCGCTATCAGCATATGAATACAACTTAAAATACTTCTCTTCTGTTTGAAAATGAGTAGAGGAATACTCTGTCATCGCAGCAAACGTACGTTCAATGATCGCGACATTCAAGCCGTTGCTCATTCCATTTTCCAAATCATTAATCAGTGAAAATATTTTTCTATGCTGAGAGTCGATTTCCTTAACATTCACACTATATTCCGGTTTCCAAGTCAGCAATCCCATATATCCCCCCTCACGTTCTTAGTATTGTGTCGCTCGCCAATAGCTTAGGTCAATAGTCGATGGCTAATGCTCAATGGCTTATCGTTAATAAAGGCAACGGGTATCGGCTGCGCCACCGTTTACCTTTTTACTTAACGAAGCGTCCGCGTCCTTCGGACTTCGGTTACCTCAGTATTCGCTTCCGCATCAACACCATGCTCAAAAACGTACACCCCACGGCAATACTGCCCAGCCACAACAGCTCATACCCCTGCGCCGACTGTAAGTGGCCCAGCGCCAGGCTCCGCAGTATCGAAACCAGGAACGTCAGCGGCAGGGCCTGGGCAACATACTGCGCCCATTGCGGCAAAGACTCTATCGGAAAAAACACTCCGCTGAAAAGAAACATCGGGGTAATAAAAAGGAAAACCGGAAAATTGAACATTTCGATGTTCTTTACGATCCCGGTAAAACACATCCCCAAGCTCGAGAACGTCATCCCGGCCAAAAATGTCAACGGCAGCATCACCGCAGCCGCCGTCCAGGGAATCAACCCCCAAACCCCGGCGATGGCCAGCATGATTGCTCCCCCCAGGAACGCCTTGGTCGCGCCCCAGATAATCTCGCCCAAGACAACATCTTCCAGCATCAGCGGCGTCGATAAAATCGCGTCATAAGTTTTCTGAAAATACATCCGGACAAAAGAAGAATAGGTGGTTTCAAAAAATCCATGGTTCATTACCGCGGTGGCAACCAGCCCCGGGGCGATAAATTTTAAATACGTAACCGGCGTTCCCTGAAACGAAACATCCTGCACCAGGTTTCCCAGCCCCACGCCGAACGCGAATAAATACAATAACGGCTCCAGCAGCGGCGGAATAAAATTAACTTTCCAGGTTGCCTTATAAACGTCGAAATTCCTTTGCCACACCCGCCAGGCCCGCCAACTGATATTCTTAACGATTGCCCGCATGCTCAAGACTCCTTTAACCCGCGGCCGGTCAGCTTCAGGAAAACATCTTCAAGATTAGCCATCCGCAAAACGCAAAACTCTTCCCCGAATTTCCCGGATATCTCCGGCCATAATTCCCGCAGGTGCCGCCCATAAATAAAATAATGAGTGGAGGTTTTCTCGTACTCCAGCTGCTTCTCCCGCAAATAACCCTCCACCCCCGCATTTTCCGAAGCTATTTCAATAACCGCCGGCCCCAGGTACCGCTGAACTAAAGCCTTCGGCGCCCCCTGTTCGATAATTTTACCGTCATTCATGATCACCAGCCGGTCGCACAAATGCGCCGCTTCATCCATATAATGAGTGGTGAGCAAAATCGTCGTCCCCTCGTTTTTCAACTGATGAAGCCGGTCCCAGATCTGATGCCGGGACTGGGGATCAAGCCCGGTGGTCGGCTCATCCAGGATAAGCAATTGCGGCCGGTTCATCAAGGAACGCGCGATCATCAGCCGGCGTTTCATTCCTCCGGACAATTCATCGATACAGGCGTTTTTTTTTGAAAAAAGCCCCATAAAATGGAGCAGTTCTTCGCTCCGGTCGTTCGCTTCTTTGCCCACAATATCGAAATAGCGCGCGAAAACGCGCAGATTATCTTCCACCTTCAAATCCGGGTCGAGATTATCCTCCTGGGGGCAAATACCGATATTCCTTTTAATAAACCGCGGCTCTTGTCCGGCGTTACGGCCCAACACTTCCAGCACGCCCTCGGTCGGCTCCAGAAAACAGGAAATCATCCGGATCGCCGTTGTTTTTCCCGCGCCGTTGGGCCCAAGCAA
>JAQULA010000203.1 GCA_028718845.1 Candidatus Omnitrophota bacterium | reverse complement strand
GATTACGGATCGCGGGATTGACAATCATGATTTCGACCACCGGATTGCGGCCCTTTTCATCGGTGCGCATAACCAATTGCTGGGAAACGACCGCCTGGAGCGTGATTGAAATCTGGGTCCGGACCTGCTGCTGCTGGTGCGGAGGGAAAACATCGATGATCCGGTCAATGGTTTGCACGGCATCGGTCGTGTGCAGGGTCGCCAGCACCAAATGGCCGGTTTCCGCCGCGGTAATGGCAATACTGATGGTCTCCAAATCGCGCATTTCTCCGACCAGAATGACATCCGGGTCCTGACGCAGGGCTTCCCGCAGGGCAAAAGAAAACGAGGAAGTATCCTGTCCGATCTCCCGTTGGGAAACCAGCGATTTTTTATGGCTGTGAAAATACTCGATCGGATCTTCAAGGGTAATGATGTGACAATTGCGTTCGGCATTGATAAGATCGACAATCGCCGCCAGCGTGGTTGATTTTCCGCTGCCGGTCGAGCCGGTTACCAGGATCAATCCCCGGCGCAGCCGCCCGATATCCTTAAGAATCGGAGGCAACCCCAGATCGGAAAAACCCAATATCTGATTGGTGATAAAGCGTAAGGCCAGGGCAACACTGCCGCGCTGAATATAAAGGTTTACCCGGAAACGGCAAAACAAATTGCGCTTTTGGTTAAGATAAGAATAGGAAAAATCGAGTTCTTTTTCTTTTTCAAACTTTTCTTTGCGTTCATCATTGAGGAGTTCGAAACTTAAGCGCTTGACATCATCCGGAGATAGTTTGGCTTGAGCGGTGAATTGAAGCATGCCGTTGATACGCAACGCCGGCGGCGCTCCGGCCACCAGGTGAAGGTCGGAAGCGCTTTTTTCGGTCAACTCGTCTATTAGGTCGAATATGGTCATGCTAATCCTTTAGAAGAATATGATATCGCTAATTAGAATTTTTGTCAAGAAAACCGGAAATTCAAACATCGTTATCTTAAGCATTTTACCGACTTCATCCGCGGGAATGGTAATTACCCAGGTATGCCATTTATCATCGACGTTCAGCGGGAAAGCCAGATTTATTTTATGATAGCTGTTCAGCTTCTCCTGTTCCGGCTGGGCAAACAGTTTCAATAAAAACTCGGACGATTCATCCGGGGCCGGAATATTGCCGGATTCTATTTTAAACCGGATCAACATGCGGTGCGGCAGCGGAAAAGGGGCTATTTTTTTGCTGACGATATTAAAATCGGAGACGTATACCCGGTGCGCCGGCATGCCGGGCGCCACCGATACGATCATTCCCGGGTCATAGAAAGAGACCGACACGGAGGAGGTCCAATAACCTTCCATCCCGGGAGCGAAATTAGCGCGGTAACAGACCATTTTTTTATCAATATTGATCATTTCCTCGCCGAGATCGGTAACCGCGTCGGTCATTCCGTCGTCGGGGACGGGAATTTCCGGTTCGAAAATTTTTTTCCGCAGCAGTTCCGGTTTTGTCGCCCGGGTCACCACTTCGATATCCGATATGGCGTCTTCCTGATAAAGTTTCTGCAATGCCTGGTCAAGCGTTTGCATGCCTTTCTCCGCACCGCTTTCGATCGCCGAATAAATCTGATGGAATTGTTTTTCCCGGATTAAATTTTGAATTCCCTGGGTACTGATCATTATCTCAACCGCGGGAACGCGCCCGCTATTGTCGGAACGCATCACCAGCTGCTGGCAAAACACCGCCTTCAAAGCAACCGCGACCTGGGCGCGTACCTGATGCTGATGGTCCGGGGGAAACGCGCCGACCAGCCGGGAAACCGTTTGCACGCAGTCACTGGTATGCATGGTTGCCAATACCAAAGTCCCGGTTTCCGCCGCGTTGAGAGCAATGGCAATGGTCTCCAGCTCGCGCATATCGCCGACCATAATGACATCGGCATCCTGACGGATTGCTTCGCGTAAAGCCGTAGGGTAGCCGAAAGAATCCACGCCGATTTCCCGCTGTGAAAAAAGCGACTGCCGCGGTTCATGAAAATATTCGATCGGGTCTTCCAGGGTCACGACATGACAGCACCGCTTTCGATTGATCTCATTTAAAATCGCCGCAAGCGTAGACGATTTGCCGCTGCCGGCCGGACCGCCGATAACCACCAGCCCGCTGCGCAGTGCCGCGATCGTGTTCAGGGCCTCAGGCAAATGGAGGGAGGCATAATCCGGAATCGTATCGTTAATCGGACGAAACACCGCGCTGGTTTGGCCTCTTTGCCGGAACAGGCTTACCCGCAACCGGCTGCCGGTTTCCATCATAAGCATAAAATTTATCGAATTTTCCGCGACAAATCGTTTATGCTGATGTTCATTCATGATCGATCGGGTCAGTTCGGAAATTTCCTCGGCGGCCAGGGCGGCGGTACTGCCCGCAAGCAGCCGGCCGTTGATATTGTACAAGGGAGGCAGCCCGGCACTCATATGCATGCTTGAGGCGTGCTTGACCTGCATTTCTTTGATCAATAGGTTCAACATAGGCGTTTTAGTAGTAAAGTTCTTTCCATTCCAATATCGCGATCCCGCCGATAAAAAACGGGGGCGGATCCAGCACATAATGCGGGGTATAGCGCAAATCGATATCCTTGTTAAATTGAATCCGGTTTCCGACCACACAACCCTCTATTTTCAGGCAGTCAAAGCTGACCGTTCCGCGTTCGGAAAAAATTATTCCGTCAAAATCGCGGTCTTTACTGCTGATTGATCCGGACTCGGTGATGTCTCCGTATTTCGTTATCAGCGAAGGATACTGGGCCTGCTTGCGAAACAACAGTTTACCCGGAATCGGCAATTCTCCGGCCTTTAAAACAACGGTTTGGTATGATTTTGCCCCGGCCCAGAACGTGACCGGCAGCTGCAAAGTATCCATATTTTGTTTCTGAAGTTTGGTCGCTGATTTTGAAAAATTGGATATCTGGATCGTCGCCACCGCGCCATCGGGAATAACCGGCTGTTTGGTCAGGGTCACTTTTTCATTGTTGCCGGCTCGCGGAGGATAAGTCCAGATCGTTCCATAGTTAGTGCCGCCGGACACGGAAAGCGAGATACTTTCATAATAAGCGGTGGTTTCCAGGTCCCAGCCCACGCTCATGTTGGTAAGGGTAACCGGGCCGCCGGTATTGTTCTTGATCTGGAAAATAACATTCTCCTGGGTCTTGTCCAGACGGGAAAGCCCGACATAATCCACTCCGGAGTCGGTAACCGTGCTGTTTATTTCTATGCCGCCTTCGGCGATCAAAAAACAACGCCAGAATTCCAGATTGCGCATCCCGCAATTTATCGTCGCTTTACCGGTAACATAATAGATCTCATCCGAGTAGGTGGAGGTCGCCGGAGAAGAAGTGTCCACAAAAGAGTCGAAACCGTTAAATACATAGTCTCCGTTAATAACGTGGGTAGCGATGTTTTTATACTCTTCCATGAGCACGGCGGGCGAGACGATCTGCGGAGTTCCCTGGGTTACGGTTCCATGGATGGTTACCCCGCCGTCGTTGGATACGACCGTATTGGCATGGATATCGCCGTCGGACTTACCGGTGGAGGTAACGCTGAAATTGATATCGCTCATCGACAATAATAAATACTTCCAGCCGCAAAGATATACCACCAGTTCGGTAATCCGGCTGGCATTATTACAATAGCCGATCGAGGATATCCGCACATAATCATCTCCGATATCGACCGCTTCCGCGGCGGTAACGGCATAATAGCCGTCGGTCATGGTTTCGGTAAGCGTCCAGGG
>JAQULA010000202.1 GCA_028718845.1 Candidatus Omnitrophota bacterium | reverse complement strand
GGATTGCTTTTTTCGCCGACGATGGTAACCTGCGGTAATTGCAATAACGGTTTTTTGATGTCCTCGGCATAAGCGCATTGGAACCCCCAGGCCGCGCCCCAAATACCCACGAAAACCATGTTTCGGATCATTGTTTTTCCAGCCATTCCACCCTCTCCTTAGCTTCGTCTTGTTCCGGTAATTCCGACTCTATTATTTTATGATAAACCGTCGAGGCCTGCTTATAATCTTTTCTGTTTTCGAAAATCCGTCCGACGTTCATATACGCTTTCCCCACCCATTCTTTCATCCCCGGGTAAACATAGGCCACTTTCAGATACTCATCCACGGCTTGCTTGTCATTACCGGACTTTTCCCACACCTGGGCCAAAGAATATTGTAAACGCACTTTAAACTCCGGAACAAGCTGTGAGTTAGCCAAGGCACCCCTGAGATAGGTTATGGCCGCGTCAAACTCACCTTTTTCCGCTTCGCTAACCGACAATTTTTCCGCGGCAATCCCCGCATACAAAGACGCCGGATACGCCGTGATCAACCGCCGCAATTCCGAAGCGGCCGGCTCTTTTTTGTTTATCGCCAGGAATGCTTCGGCGGTTTTAAGCATCGATTCCGGAATAAATTCGCTGGCGGGGTATTGCTGCTGCAATAACCGCCATTGGGCTATCGCCGCGGCCGGATTCCCGGCTTTAACGGCACACAAACCCAGCTGAAACAGAGCATCATCCTCCAAACCGGTAGTTCCCGGGTTTTTGACAACCGCGTTAAAATATTCGCGCGCCCGGTCGCACCCTTCTTTTTGCATATAATACTGTCCCAGCCAAAACTGAATATCGGCGCTGATCGAAGCGTTCGGAAAACGGTTCAAGCAATCCTGGAATGCCAGCACCGCTTCTTTTTCATTGCCGTGCTGGTAATAACACCATGCCCGTTGATACATTGACTGCCACAGCAGTTCCGGGGTTTTGCTTTCTTTGATAATCCGGTTATATACCTCAATCGCTTTATCAAATTCCTTCGAGTTATACCACGCCGTTGCCAAATAAAACAACGCCTGGTCTTTCGACCCGTGTTCCGGAGCGGCGGCTAAAAATTCCTCCATCCGATTAGCGGCTGCCGCATAATTACCCTGTTTAAAATAGACGATCCCCAGCTGGTAACGGGCGTCCAGAGCCAGCGGCGTGCCGGCGGAATTAGCAATAACATATTGAAATGCCAATATCGCCGGATCGAACCGTCCCTGCTTAAGAAAACTCATCCCCAATTGATACTGGGCATAATCCGCCTGTCCGCTGCCGGAAAAATCGACCAGAATCTGATCATAGATTTTCTGGGCCAGGTCGACATCCCCGGATTCAAGATAAATATCGGCAATCCGGCTTAACGCGTTTACTTTCATGGCCGGTTCGGCGGTTCCAGCCGCGGCCTGCTTGAAAAATTCCAAGGCCTCTTTTTTCCGGTTCATGTTTTTATAGGTTATCCCCAGGTTAAAGCAGACCTCGGGGACCACATGTGCCTGGGGAAATTTATTTATGATTTCCTGATAAACAGCGGTCGCTTCCGCGGATTTCCCCTGTTCCGCGAGAATTTCCGCTTTTAAAAAATACACCCGGGGAGCATCTTCCCCCTGCGGGAAACGCCGGATCGCTTCCTCATAATTGGACAAGGCTTGTTCCGGCTGCTTTAATTTCCGGTGAGCTTCCCCCATCTGCAGCAAAACTAATTCCGCCAGCTCATGATGGGAAAACGATTCCATAAAACCTTTAAATGCGTTCAGGCTTTCTTCGTAATTTCCCGCGTCAAAATACGCCCAGCCCAGGCCATAACGGGCATAGGGAGCGTATTTGGAACGGAATCCGGTTTCCAAACACAAACGATAATAGCGTATCGCTTCGGCGTAGTCGTTGGTGCGGTAGTTTACCTCCCCCAGCAGACAATACGCAGCGGCCCGGGTTTCCGGTTGAGGCTGTTTTTGCAGATATTGCGTTAAATAGGTTTTTGCCTGGGCATAATTGTTCGTCGCCAGCAGGATTTCCCCAATCTTATATTCCGCTTCGACGGCGTATTTATGCTTTGGATAACGCTGGACAAAATCTTTCAATCCGTTAAGCGCTTCGGTATACTTTTTCAATCCGTTGAAACAGCAGGCACTGTTATAATACGCGTATGCCGTAAAACGCGACTGGGGAAATTCCCGGATGATCCGCTGATAAAACTGCAGCGCCCGTTCATAATCCCTGCCTTTGAAATACGTCTCCGCCAGCCAAAACAATATTTCATCCACCCGCTGGGGCTGCGTTTGCATCGCCGCATTCAGCAGGGATTCAAAAACCGACGAGGCTTTATACAGGTTGCCCTCGTTGAGATAACACTGGCCCATCAGGAATTGCACGTCAAAGACGCGTTTGCTGTACGGGTAATCTTTTAAAAATTGCTCCAATTGCCGCAACGCGCTCTCATAAAAACCGTCCTCAAACACCTGTCTGGCCAAAAACAAAGCTTTATACTCATCGTCCTGGGCAAATAACCGCCCCGCAGATCCGGTGATGACGCAGATCATGATAAGTAAAATAAGTTTTTTGAGTGTTGGTTTCATGATAAATTATCAATTCCAGTATTGCGTCTTGAGTCGTGCGTATTAAGGGCTGATGAGCTCATCAGCGGTCAATGCCTATTTAGATGCTGTTTCAAATAACGCCCGGTATGGGAACGCGCCATGGCCATCAACTCAACCGGGCTGCCGCATCCGACAATTTCTCCGCCGTTGTCCCCGCCTTCCGGGCCTAAGTCTATAATATAATCCGCGGTTTTAATAACATCAAGATTATGCTCGATCACCACAACGGTATTACCGTAATCAACCAGCGTATGCAGCACTCTCAGCAGTTTATCCACATCGGCAAAATGCAACCCCGTAGTCGGTTCATCCAGGATATACAGCGTCCTTCCGGTGGCCCGCTTTGCCAACTCCGTGGACAGTTTGACCCGCTGAGCCTCACCGCCGGAGAGCGTTGTCGCCGCCTGTCCCAGTTGAATATAACCCAAGCCTACATCATACAGAATTTGCAGCTTGGAGGCAATCGGCGCCAGATTCTTAAATAATTCCAGGGCATCGGCCACGGTCATTTCCAAAACATCGGCAATGGATTTGCCGCGGTATTTTACCTCCAGCGTTTGTTCATTAAAACGCTTCCCTTTACATATCTCGCATTCGACATAAACATCGGGAAGAAAATGCATTTCAATTTTTTTGATCCCATCCCCCCCGCACGCCTCGCAGCGTCCTCCTTTTACGTTGAAGCTGAACCGGCCCGGTTTATACCCCCGGACCTTGGATTCCGCCATTTGGGCAAAAAAGTCGCGGATCGGGGCGAAAAGACCGGTATAAGTTGCCGGATTGGAACGCGGTGTCCGGCCAATCGGCGACTGATCGATAACAATAACCTTGTCGATATGTTCAACCCCGCTGATCCGGGTATGCGCGCCCGGTTTCTCTTTGGCATGATATAGTTTTTTAGCCAGGGACCGGTATAATATTTCATCAACCAATGTCGATTTTCCCGAACCGGAAACGCCGGTAAAGCATACGAACAAGCCCAGGGGTATTTTGACATCGATATTTTTAAGATTATGCTCCGCCGCGCCGATAATTTCCAGATATTTTTTTCCGTGATAGGACCGCAATGTTTCCCGCGGATGGATCTTTAACCTGCCGGTAAGATACTCTGCGGTCAACGATTGTTTACACCGCAGGATATCGGACAGGGT
>JAQULA010000201.1 GCA_028718845.1 Candidatus Omnitrophota bacterium | reverse complement strand
ATCGTTTTTGATTTACAGCGGCGGGGTATGGCCGCTTGCCGTGCTTTCCGGTTCAGGACCGGTTTTCCCCGTTTATTCGGTGTCGACTCTCCGGATTTCTCCTGGTCTATATTAAGCGGATTGTGTCATTGACATTCGTCGATAACTATAGTAAAATTTGGAACGATGTCGGTACGCGGCACTAAATTTATTTATTCGGATAAAAGGGGCGGCTGAAGGAGGAATATTCGTATGCGTGGTGGCACACAAGAAATTACCGATTTAATTCTAAACGCGAAAGAACGCGCGATCAAGGAAACCAGTCATGAGCCGGAGCCGGAGCTGACCCAGCCGCAGAAGTGGCCGATCAACTGTACCGTCGGTCCGGGGCTGGAAGGGGCGATTGCCTGCGAGACAAAAGTCGGCTATGTAAACGGCGCCAAAGGCTGGCTTATTTACCGGGGTTATAACATTTTTGACCTGTGCGCGTATTCGACCTTTGAAGAAGTTTCGTATCTGCTGCTGCATGGCCTGTTGCCTACGGCAACCCAGTTGGAGGCGTTCAAGAAAAAACTGGTGCAGTATGCGCATATTCCTTATACCAAGCGGTTATTACTGAGTTTTCCGGTGGAAAAAATGAATCCCATGGCCGTTCTGCGGTTGGGTACCAGCTTTATGCGCCAGGAATTTACCGACGTGGAATCGGAAGATTATATCGCGGACACCGTGAGGATCATCAACGCGGATGAAGATTCCATTCCCATGGAAACCAAACCAATGGGGGAAGAACACGCGATTTATGAATTCAGAAGAGAAGAGCGGGAAAAGAAGATCCGGGATGAGTTAAAAGGGGCCGGCGGAGACGAGTCGTGCCATCATCTTTTGGCCGGGGTGGCTTCGGTTATGGCCGCGGCCGCGCGTTTGCGGGCGGGCGGGTATCCGCTGGAGCCGGATCCGGAACTTAGCTTTGCCGCAAACCTGCTGTATATGATGAACGGCAAGGTGCCTTCTCCGCTGGAAGAGCGGATAATGGATGTGGCGCTGATCCTGCACGCGGACCACGGTATGAATGCCAGTACGTTCGCTTCCATGGTCGTTGCCTCGACATTATCGGATATCTATCTGTCGGTCGGGGCGGGGATTGCCGCCTTACAGGGGCCATTGCACGGCGGCGCAAATGAAAAAGTCATCGAGATGTTCCATGAAATCGGCACCGAAGCGCAGGTAAAGGCCTGGTTTGAGAAGAAACGCGCGGCCAAGGAAAAAATCATGGGGTTCGGTCATCGGGTTTATAAAGCCTATGATCCCCGCGCGCGGGTCTTGGCCCCATTGGCCGAATATATGTCGAATAAAAGCCCGGAAGGGAAGAAAATGTTCGGGATTGCCAAGGCCCTGGAAAACGAGGTCGTGTCGACTCTGGGAAGTGAAAAGAAAATTTTTCCCAATGTGGATTTCTATTCCGGTATCGTTTACACTTGTATGGGGATAGCTCCGGAATTTTTCACTCCTATCTTTGCCGTAAGCCGGGTGGCCGGGTGGACGGCCCGGGTGCAGGAATATCTTAAAAATAACCGGATTTTCCGGCCGCGGGCAATGTACCTGGGAGCGTTTGATAAGGAATATACGCCCCTGGAACAGCGGGGAAACGAAAAAAAAGACTGAGTGCGGGGTTTTTTGCGGTTTTCCCGGGATAAACCGGTGTTGGCATGAAGGTTCTTACCGAATATATCTGGTTTGCTACGCAAACGCGCCGTGAGTTTATTAATATCACCCCGACGATAGAAACGCTGGTTAAGAAAAGCGGGGTAAAAGAGGGGTTATGCCTGGTTAATGCCATGCATATTACCGCCAGCGTGTTTATTAATGATGATGAACCGGGGCTTCATCATGATTTCGATCTCTGGCTGGAAAAGCTCGCTCCGCATGCCCCGACCCGCCAATACCGTCATAATAACGGGGAAGATAATGCCGATGCGCATTTAAAACGGACGATTATGGGGCGGGAAGTGGTGGTGGCGATAACCAGCGGTAAACTTGACTGCGGGCCATGGGAACAGATATTTTACGGGGAATTCGACGGAAAAAGAAAGAAACGGGTGCTGGTTAAAATAATCGGGGAGTGAACGGTTCTTTATACGCGGACGCAGGAGGTGTGATGGAATTAGGGGATCTTCAGGAAGCGGGGATCAAACATTTGTTATGGAAAAAACAAGTGCGGGCTATTCTGGATAACCGATGCCCGTTGGAAGAACTGCGCGATATTTCCCACAAGGGGTGTGATTTTGGGAAATGGCTTTATTCCGGCGTTTTGGATAATGCCGTGATGTTGAAAGAAGCCAAGGAACTGGAAACGATCCACATCGAAGCGCACATGATTTTTTCCCGGATCGCTCATTTTAAAACCGCCGAGAATATTGCCGCGGCCGAGAACGAATACAAAAACCTTGAAGAAATAAGTAAGAAAATTATCGGGTTACTGACGGCCTTGGGCCGAAGCTCGAAAGAGCGGGCTTAAACCGGCGAAATATATATCGGAATGGAAAACAAAATTCAAGTTAAAAAGGAGGAGATTATGCGCAGGACTATTGCGGTGGTGTTGGGAATCATGGTTGCGGCGAGTATTGTGTCCGGGTGCGGCGGGCGTACGGTAAAACGCACGGAAATCGACAAGACGATCGATTTAAGCGGGCGCTGGAATGATACCGATTCGCGGCTGGTTGCCGAGGAGATGGTCAAGGATTGTCTGGGCCGCCCCTGGATGAATACGTTTGACGAAGCGAATAAGCGGGCCCCGGTGGTGATCGTCGGGACGGTGATCAACCGCAGTCACGAGCATATTAATTCGCAATTGTTCACCAAGGACCTGGAAAAAAACCTGATCAATTCCGGGCTGGTCAAATTCGTCGCCGATAAACAGGAACGGGGCGAGGTTCGGGAAGAGCGGCAGTCTCAGCAGGAAGGCCTGACCGCAAAGGAAACCGTAAAACCGGTGGGTTTTGAAATGGGCGCGGATTTCATGCTGCAGGGAACGATCAATTCGGTAAAGGATGAGGTCAAGGGGAAATACGTGATCTTGTATCAGGTTAATCTGGAACTGATCGATTTAACCTCGAATCAAAAAGTCTGGATCGGCGAAAAAGAAATAAAAAAATACGTCAAGAAAAGCGCTTTTTCATTATAAGCGCGGCTGGTTATGGTGTTCTGCGGCTTAATCTGCCGGCGGGCGCTCCCCGCTGGGCAGAAGTGAATTTTTAACCGAATGAAAATGAAGCCGACCCGGAATAATGTTTATGCCAAGATTAGGCCATAATATAAAAGTATGGGGGCGGGCGATAGCGTGGTTATCGCCCGTTGTCCTTCTTGCTTCCTGCGCGTCCGCTCCCCGGATTCAGCCTCAGGTCGATGCCATGGTCAATACCGGCCAATACGGCAAAGCCCTGGAGGTTTTGAACGACAATACCGCGCTGTACGGCAAAAACAATGAACTGCTTTATCTGCTGGATAAGGGGTATGTACAGCATTTAAACCGGGATTTTCCCGGGAGTGTTTCCACCTTCGATGCGGCGAAACAAAAGGTCGATCAGTTGTACACCAAGTCGCTGTCGGCTATTGCCGCGACCTGGGCGGTGAATGATTACGCCGCGCCTTACAGCGGGGAGGATTTTGAACGCGTTTTTATCAATATTTTTCAGTCCTTGAATTATATGGGGCTGGGTAAATATGACGACGCTTTGGTGGAAGCCCGCGATGTCGATTCAACGCTTAATTCGATCAACTCCCAGTATAAAGAAG
>JAQULA010000200.1 GCA_028718845.1 Candidatus Omnitrophota bacterium | reverse complement strand
AGCCGGGGCGGGGCCGGGTCGCCTGCGGCGCGATATCCTGCTGTTGTCCGGGCTTCCCGTGCTGATGCTTTGTACCTGCCGGCATTCGGTCAATGTGCATGTGAGTTTTCAGGAATCGGTGCGTTTTTTTGTGTTTTATTTCGCCGTCGTCGGGGTGGGGGCATTGGATAAACCGCGGAGAACCCTGCTGATATGGGTGATCGTGCTGAGCGCCGCGGGAATCGCCGTCCGTGCCTTGTATCAATACGGATACGGCTTGAAATTTATGTCCGGACATTTTACCCGGGATGAAATCATGCGGGACGGATTCTATGCCTGGGAGCTGCTGCGGCAGCAGCGCGCGGTATCGTGGTTTTCCACCCCGGGATTATTGGCCGGTTATCTGATTACGGTCATTCCTCCGGCGGCGGGTTTCGCGGTTAATAATTTCCGGGAGCAAAAAAAGGCCGCGGCCGTAATCGTTTGCCTGTTGTTGAGTGTGATGCTGGCGGCATTGTTTATTACCAAGACCATCGCGGCATATCTGAGTCTGCTGATAATCGCGGGGTTATGCCGGCACTGGTATGTCCGCGGCGAGCGGGTAAAAAAATTCCGGGGGCTGATTATCGCCGGTTGTCTGGCCTGCGCGGTGGTCGGGACCGGTTTGGCCATGCAGCGCGCCGATGCTTTTATCAATACGCGCAACCGGGAAAATTCGATCGTGCAGCGCTGGCATTATTGGATGAGTTCTTTGGCGATGATCCGCAGCGCGCCGCTGACCGGTATCGGCGCGGGAAATTTCGGGGTGGTGTATCCGTATTACAAGGATCCCGCCGCGAACGAAACCCAATACGCGCATAATCTGTGGCTGCAGCTGGGGGCGGAATCGGGAATGTTCACGCTGGTGTTTTTCATTTTGTATGTCCGGTACATCGGAAAAAAATGGCATCGCCGCCGTGAAAATAGTTTGGAAGAAGGGATGCTTTGGGGCGCCGGCGCGTTTTTATTATACAATACTTTCGATTACGGTTTTTCCGTTTCACAGTCGGCATGGTCGTGGTGGATCCTGCTCGGGGTGCTCGCGGCCGAGGCTGCGGATTCTCCGCCGGCGGAGGATGACTGCGTCGGTTCGCGGCAAAATAAGGCGGGGAAATACGGAATATTGTCGCTGATATTTATGCTGATCGTATGCACGCTGGTGAGCCTGGTCTCCCGGAAGCTGGTAGACCGGGGCGTCGATTATTATTCCGCGGGAAAATATGACCGGGCTATAGCCGCATTAACCGCGGCCGAATCCTGGACTCCCGACGACGATATGATCGGTTTGTCCCGGGCAAGAATATTCCGGAAGGTATCCGGTGAGAATTTTTCTCCGCGGGCGGCGGATTGTTATCAACGCGCGATCGCACTTAACCCCCGGTACGCCTTTACCTACTTCGAATTGGGAAATTATTATTGGCGTCACGGCCGGCGGGAGGCCGCTCTGCGTAATCTGCGTCTGGCGGTGCGCTATTATCCCGCGAATGTTTTATTTCAGGATACCCTGCGCCGTGCGCTTCAGGCACGCTAACCTTACCATCTGCCGGTTTTCTTGGCCTTGTTTTAATTGTCGGAATCATTTATCCGGATGATTTTGTTGTCGTAAAACGGATCCCGGCGGCCCCGGTTTTTTTTATCTGACCGGACAATAGAAAAAACTTTTCCCGGGGCAAATTCTAATCGGTAATTCCGCCGGCGCCGGGCAGTGAAAAAATTCCGTTATTTCCACCGTTTTTTACCCCCAATATGTTGTGTCATTTTTATTTTTACCCCCTGTAAATAGTGCATTTAAATAATTTAATTAAAAAACAAGTTTTTTTATTGACAGCCGTTATAAAATAGCGTATATTTAGTTGTGTGGTAGAAAGTGGGTGAAAGTGGGGGGATAATTTGCTGTTTTGGAGACAGCAGGTATCCGTGATTAGCGCTACCCGCTATGTGAATTCGGTCAATCGCCGTACGGGAAAGGTCCGCGATATATGTTTTACGGTGAGTTTGAACATTCTCTGGATAAAAAAAGCCGGGTGATTATTCCGGCTAAATTCCGGGAAGCGTTGAAAGATAATTTCGTCGAGAAATTTTATATTACCCGCGGCCTGGACGGTTGCCTGTTTTTATTCACCGAAGAAGAGTGGAAAAAACAGGAACAAAAATTCAGAGGGTTGTCGTTTACCAAGGCGGAAGCGCGAAAATTCAACCGGCTGTTTTTTTCCGGGGCCGGCGAGTTGGTCTGTGACCGGCAGGGAAGAGTGCTCCTGCCGCAGTATTTAAAAGAGTATGCCCAGATAGACAAGGATATTGTTTTTATCGGAGTTTCCAATCGGATAGAAATTTGGAGTAAGTCGCGTTGGAAGGAATTTTATGACACTACTCGTGAAACCTTTGAAGATACAGCCGAAAAACTTATTGATTTGGAATGAAGATGATGCGATGAGCCGACACACCCCTGTGATGGCACAAGAAGTAGTGGAGTACCTGAAACTTTCGCCAGGGATGGTGATTGTTGATTGTACTGTGGGGGAAGGGGGGCATAGTGAAGGCATCTTGAGAAAGATAACGCCAGACGGGCATCTCATCGGCATAGATCAGGACGATGATGCCCTGAGCATAACCCGTCTGCGTCTTTCTCAGTTCGAAGGGTCGTTTACCCTTGTGGAGAATAATTTTCAAAATATCAGGGACGTGATCGCTGCGGTTGGTCGTGACGCCATGGATGGCGTCGTTTTCGATCTGGGGGTTTCGATGATGCAGCTGGGCAGCCCGGAGCGCGGATTCAGTTTTCAGGCCGACGGTCCGCTGAACATGCGCATGGATAAAAAGGGCCAGATAACCGCTTTCGATCTCGTGAATAATCTTTCCGAGGAGGAAATCGCCAATATTATTTACCGGTTCGGCGAAGAACGCTACAGCCGCCGGATCGCCGCCGCGATTGTGGCGGAACGGTCCAGGCACGCGATCGCGACGACTCAGCAATTGGCCGGTATTGTTATTGATGCGATGCCGCGCCATGAACGGTACAAAAAAATCCATCCGGCGACCCGGACATTTATGGCGTTACGTATCGCGGTGAACCGGGAACTGGAGGTGCTGCAGACCGGATTGCGGGAAGCGATTGACTTATTGAAAAGCGGTGGTAGAATCTGTGTCATATCATTTCATTCTCTTGAGGATAGAATTGTCAAAAATGAATTTAAAGCGCAGGCGCGCGACGGCCGGGTCCGGATCATTACCAAAAAACCGTTGATCCCGACCGATGCCGAAATGGAATCTAATCGAAAAAGCCGCAGCGCGAAGCTGAGAGTTGCGGAAAAAATATAGCTTAAAGCAGGAGCGTCCTATGGTATTGAAAAATGTGGCTACCTACGCGGTGGTTATTACCTGTGTAAGCCTGGGCTATGTCAAACAGCAGGTGGAAGTGGTCAAACTCAGTTATTCGCTGCGGGAAAATGAAAAAAAGGTCAGCGAACTCATTGACCGAAACCGGCTGTTGCTATATAATAATATGAGTTTGAAGTCACCGCAGTATTTAGCGGATATGCTCAAACAAAACGATATGGGGCTGGGACTGCCGAATACGGACGCAGTGGCTAAGGTAAGGATTGTGCGCAAGCATCCGGCTCCGCTGGCGAGAGCCCAGAATTTGCCGGATTGGAAAACCAATTTTGTCGATGTAGTTGTTCCCAAGGCACAGGCGGCGTCGATGCTGCACCGGTAATGTGCCTCTTTACTGCGACGAATTAGTCAGCGGTCACTATAGAA
>JAQULA010000199.1 GCA_028718845.1 Candidatus Omnitrophota bacterium | reverse complement strand
CGGATTGGATAAGTCCGGTAAAGAGCAGAAAATCCTGGTGTTCGATTTGGGCGGCGGGACGTTGGATGTAACGGTCATGGAAATGGCCGAAGGCGTGTTTGAAGTAAAGTCGACCCATGGAGATACCCAGCTCGGCGGCACGGATATGGATAATACGCTGATTGAGTATATTGCCAACGAGTTCAAGAAAGAAAGCGGGATCGACCTGCGTAACGATAAAATGGCGGTACAGCGCCTGCGTGAAGCCGCGGAAAAAGCGAAGATTGAACTTTCCAGTACGCTGACCACGGATATCAACCTTCCGTTTATTACCGCGGATGCGTCCGGGCCGAAGCATTTGACCCTGACGATCAACCGGGCGAAACTCGAAGAGCTGATCTCTCCGATCGTGGAACGCTGCCGCGGTCCGGTGCAAAAAGCCATCGCCGATTCGAAAATATCGCCGCAGGATATTCACAAAGTGATTATGGTCGGCGGGCCGACGCGTATGCCGATTATCCAGAAATTCGTGGAAGATTTTGTCGGCAAGAAAATCGAACGCGGAGTGGATCCGATGGAATGCGTGGCCATGGGCGCGGCAATCCAGGCCGGGATCATCAAAGGCGAGGTCAAAGACGTATTGCTGCTCGACGTTACCCCGTTGTCCCTGGGGATCGAAACCTTGGGCGGCGTGTGCACTAAGCTTATCGAGCGCAATACCACGATTCCGACCCGGAAAAGCCAGATATTTTCCACCGCGGCCGACAGCCAGACCGAAGTGACCATTCGGGTTTTGCAGGGTGAGAGGCAAATGGCCAATGATAATGTGGAACTGGGGCGGTTTAACCTGATGGGAATACCTCCGGCACCGCGAGGCATACCGCAGATCGAAGTCGGTTTCGATATCGATGCTAATGGGATTGTCCATGTTTCAGCGAAAGACCTGGGAACGGGAAAAGAACAGTCGATAAAGATCACCGCGCCGAAAAAACTTTCCGAAGAAGAGATCCAGAAGATGGTCAAGGACGCGGAGCGTTTCGCGGAAGCGGATAAGAAGAAAAAAGAAGAGGTTGAGACCAGAAACCAGGCCGATAACCTGGTGTATTCCACGGAGAAATCCCTGAAAGACTTCGGGGATAAGGTCGACGGCCAGGACAAGGAAAACATCGAGAAAAAGGCCGCGGTGTTGAAAGAGGCGCTTAAAGGCAGTGATATCGATGCGATCAAAAAAGCCACGGAAGAGCTGACCCAGGCTTCGCATAAATTAGCCGAGGCGGTTTACAAGGCGCAGGCCGCGCAGCAGCAGGCCGGTGCGCAGGGCCAGCAGCAACCTAAGCCGGAGCAGCCGAACACGAAAAAAGACGAAGATGTGGTCGACGCCGAATATAAGGTTGAAGACGACGATACTAAGAAGTAAAAGATAATGATGGTGGCGGCAGGCGAAACATCTTTATCCGAAGAGGATGGGATGTTTCGCTTGTTGTTTCTATGTTTCGGGTTTAACCAAGGCGAAAGCCGTTACAAAGGGCGGTCATGACGAGACGAGATTATTACGAGATTTTGGGAGTCGGTAAGGATGCTTCGCTTGAAGAAATAAAAAAAACTTATCGTCAGCTGGCGATGAAATTTCATCCCGACCGTGTTTCGTCGGATAAACGCAAGGAAGCCGAAGAACAGTTCAAGGAGATATCCGAAGCCTATGCGGTCCTTTCCGACGCCAATAAACGGGCGCAGTACGATCGTTTCGGGCATGCCGGTATCAATAATCAATACAGTTCCGAAGACATATTCCGGGGCGCCGACTTCGGTTCGATCTTTGAGGAAATGGGATTCGGCGGCAGTATTTTTGAAGATATTTTTTC
The DNA here is from genome assembly GCA_028718845.1 of Candidatus Omnitrophota bacterium. GTDB lineage: Bacteria > Omnitrophota > Gorgyraeia > B26-G9 > B26-G9 > JAQULA01. The sequence continues at coordinate 1,943 of JAQULA010000199.1, read as the reverse complement.
CGGGTTCGGCGGCGGGGGGCGGCGTTCGCGGGGTGGTCAGCGCCGCGGTTCCGATCTGGAATATGAGCAGAGTCTGACGTTTGAAGAAGCGGCGTCCGGTACGGAAAAAACCATCACCGTCAAGCGCCGGGAACCGTGCGACGCGTGTGCGGGAGAAGGCGCCAAGCCGGGCACGAAAAAGAAAACTTGTACGGCCTGCGGCGGTGCCGGTCAGGTCGGGCAGTCGGCGGGATTTTTTACCATCGCCCGCACTTGTGAACGCTGCCGCGGCGAGGGAGTTATCATTGAAACCCCGTGCAAAACCTGCCAGGGGACCGGCAAGGTACTTACCGAGAAAAAAATAAACATTAAAATACCCGCCGGGGTCGACGGCGGATCGCATTTGCGTGTGCGCGGTGAGGGCGAAGCCGGTGATAAAGGCGGGCCGCGCGGGGATTTATATGTGCTGATCCGGCTGGCGGAACATAGCCGGTTCGAACGTCATCAAAACGACGTGTATTGTACGATCCCGATCAGTTTTGTCCAGGCGGCGCTGGGAACGGAGATCGAAGTGCCGACCCTGTTTGAAGAAAAAATTTCATTGAAAATTCCCGCCGGTACTCAAAGTGAAAAAGTATTCCGGGTCAGCGGAAAAGGATTTCCCGATTTACGCGGGTACGGCAAAGGAGACCAGTATGTCCGGGTGCGGGTGAGCGTTCCGACCGGATTGACCGGCCAGCAGAAAAAACTTTTGCTTGAATTCGCCAAACTCAGCGGGGAAGACGCTCTCAACGAAACGATTACCGATAAAATTAAAAAGGCATTTCATTAAACCCGGATTTCGCGGAAATTTCTGATTAAAGAGGAGGAACAAACGTGCCGACATATGATTATGAATGCACCGCCTGCGGTCATACCTTTGAATTATTTCAACAGATGGTTGAAAAACCGAAGAAAAAATGTCCGCAATGCGGCCGCGGTACGTTAAAAAGGCTTATCGGAGCGGGGATGGGGATTATTTTTAAAGGGACCGGATTTTACGAAACCGACTACAAACGCAAACCGATCACCGCTCCGGCGTCGTCGACCGGTCCGGCGGAAAAAAACAGTGCCGCTTCCGCTCCGGCGGCAGAGACAAAATCCGACGCCGGAAAAGAGAAAAAAACGGAGTCGTCCGCTTCCCGCCCGAAGAAAAAGGGAGACTAACATTATGCCGCGTCATTTTATGCAGTACGGGTTTCCGGTACTGTGCTGGGCGGTGATGATCTTTGCGATCTCGAATATTTCTTCTTTCCCGCGCGAGGTCCAACCCGTATTTAATTTTGATAAACTTGCGCATTCGGTTGAATATGCGGTATTCGGATTTCTGCTGGCCCGGGCATTCCGGAATTCCGACCGGGAAAAAATGAGGAAAAATTTCCGGATTTTTGCTATAATCTGTGCTGTTATCTACGGCGCGAGCGATGAGGCGCATCAGTACTTTGTCCCCCGGCGTTCGGCCAGTATGCTGGATCTCGGGTCCGATGCGGTTGGCGCGATGATCGGCCAACTTTTGTACAAGAAAAAAATAGCTGATAAGGAGAATATTCATGACTGAAGTCCAGCCGTTTTGCGGAGTGCGTTATAATCAGAAAAAAGTTAAAAATATAAGAAAAGTTTTCGCCCCGCCTTATGATATCATTTCGGCTCAGGAGCAGAAGGAATTGTATGCGCAACATCCGGCAAACATCGTCCGGCTTATCCTGGGAAAGATTTCGAAAAGCGATACGGTAAGCAATAATCGTTATACCCGGGCGGCTCGTTTTTTTCAACAATGGTTGTCGCAGGGAATCCTGGTACAGGAAGACCGTCCGTGTTTGTATCTGTACGCGCAGGAGTATCTGGTCGACGGGATTCGCAAACAGCGGTTCGGATTTATCGGCCGGATGCAGTTTGCCGCAAAAGGAAAGGGCTGTCTGCCGCAT
>JAQULA010000198.1 GCA_028718845.1 Candidatus Omnitrophota bacterium | reverse complement strand
TGACTATGTTTTCTTTCAACAATTTCTGGGCTAAACGCGCCTGGGCCGGACCGATTTGCTGCGGACTCATACCTTCGAATTCCTGGAGCAGAGAAATAACCGACTTATCGAACCTGCGGTGGCTTTGTGGGGCGGGATCGATAATCTCCCCCCCGCCGATAGTTACCATCGGAGCATAAAAACGAAGCACAAAACGCTCCCCTTTAACCGCCGCTAATGCCGCATCCATCCTCAACTGGGCCAACCCGGTTTCATTCGGTTTGATTTCCGGTTTATCCAAAAGAAAAACCCTTCCCAGGAACTCCCCGGTCCCCAGGTACAGCCTTATGCGCGAGCCGTTTTTTAAAATCCTCGGGCACGAAGGCAACAGACGAATACGCGCGTCAATCCGGGTACTCGGGTGCAGATACCCCGGCTCGGCCAAAATATTGCCGCGCATAAGCTCTTCTTTTTTAACTCCGACCAGATTAAATCCCACCCGCTGTCCGGCTTTGCCCTGTTCTATTTTCAGATTATGCGTCCCGATCTGCCGCACCCGGACTTTATTGCGCGAAGGGAAAACCTCTAGCTCATCCCCCGTTTTAAAAGTACCGCTGATCACCGTACCGGTAACGATAGTCCCGCTTCCTTCTTTAATAAAAACCCGGTCAATCGGCAAGCGAAACGGCGCAGTTTCGTCTTTTGGCTCACTGCGCCGGCATACCTCTTCTATCCCGGATTTAAGCCGTTGCATGCCCTGCCCGGTTATCGCGGAGACCTCGATGATCTCGGCCTTCTCCAGGAAAGTCCCCTTTACCGCGCCCCGGATCTCCTCCTTGACTAATTCCAGCCATTCCGTCTCGACCAAATCGACCTTAGTAATAACCACGATACCGTTTTTTATACCCAGAAGGGTAAGAATGCCTAAATGTTCCCTCGTCTGCGGCATCACCCCCTCGTTGGCGGCAATTACCAATAAAACGGCATCAATGGCCCCGGTGCCGGCAAGCATATTTTTAATAAAGCGTTCATGACCGGGCACATCGATAATTTCCACGCAATCCCCGTTAGCGAGATTGCAATAGGAAAACCCGATGTCGATGGTCATGCCCCGCTGTTTTTCTTCTTTAAGACGATCGCAGTCAATCCCGGTTAACGCCTTGATTAATGCGGTTTTACCGTGATCAACGTGTCCGGCCGTTCCAATAACAAAATAATTCATTTTTTTAAAATAGTGTTGAACGCTTCGGCTATAACTTTGTATTCTTTCGGGTGTAAGGTCCGCGGATCCAAAATAAGCTCGTCCTGTGCTATGCGGGTAAATACCGGCGGGTTGTTCCGGCGCAATCGCGCAGCAAAAACATCAGGACTTAAGCGTGCCGGCAGGAAACGGATCACTTTAGTGGGTATATTTTCCGCGGGAAGCGCCCCTCCCCCCAATTGAGAAAATCCATCCGCTATCTGGATCCGTCCGTTTCCGGCTACAACGCCGGATAACTTTTCAAATAAATCGGCCGCTTCCCGGGCGATTTGCGGCAACGGCCGCAACAACATCTCCAAAACCGGGATATCCCGGATTGCGGTTTGCTCATCCAAATATGACTTCAGCGTCGCTTCAAGAGCGGCAATCCGTAATTTGTCGACCCGTAATGCCCGGTTAAGCGGATTCTTTTTCATTCTTTCCAGGCAGGCTTTTCCCCCGGCGAGGATCCCGGCCTGGGGGCCGCCTAAAAGTTTATCTCCGCTGAAACTAACCACATCGGCCCCGCTTTTAATCGCCGCCTGAACCGGCGGTTCATCGCCAAAACCATATTTTTTCAGGTCAATAAGGACTCCGCTGCCCATATCGCTCATCGTCAACAGCCCCCGGGACCGCGCCAAACGTACCAGTTGTTCAAGGCCGACCTCCTGGGTAAACCCGGTTATGGCGAAGTTGCTGGGATGAACATGCAACAACATTGCTGTTTTGTCGGTTATGGCTTTTTCATAATCGCTCAGGTAAGTAATATTTGTCGTTCCCACTTCGACTAATTTGGCGCCGCTTGCTTTCATGATTTCCGGAAGGCGGAACGCCCCCCCGATTTCAACCAATTGCCCGCGGGAAACAATCACTTCTTTACGAAAGGCAAACGTATTCAAAGCCAGGAAAACCGCGGCGGCGTTATTGTTAACAACCGTGGCCGCCGGGGCATTGATAAGCAGGCACAAAAGCGGTTCGAGATGATCGATCCGGTCTGACCGCTTATTCGTTGCGGCGTCGACCTCTAAATTGGAATAATTCGCAGAAACGCTCAAGAGCGCTTTTTCTGCTCCCGCGCTGAGAAAAGCCCGTCCCAGGTTAGTATGCAGAATGACTCCGGTCGCGTTAATCACCGGCTTTAATTGGGGGGCGGCTTTTTCAAGCACGCAATCATACACGCGCTGCGCCACCGCGTCCGGGGCAAACGCCGTTTTTTCCATTTCCCCGGCAGGCAACCGCCGAATCCCCTCCAAAACCTGTCGGACCGCATTCAGCACTAAACGCTTAGGCTGGCTTTCAAGCAGGTTTTTAATTATTCGCGTCCGGAGTATTTTTTCGACTTGAGGAATTTTAGAGAAAAGCTGATTGCTTTTGCTGCCGGAACCCTTGATCGCCCGATTTGTTTTCCGCTCCATCATCCGCTTTTCCTGCCCATCCTTTGACGCAGCAACCCACAACCGAATGTTCCCATTGGAACATTCACCCGCATTTCCCTGCACCCGCGAAACCGGCGGCCGGGATTAATACGCTCTGCCGTTATTTTAATACTACGCCGTCGGTTCTGCAAGAAAATTTGTACGGCATTAAAAAGACGTTCCGCGAGAACGAATGGAGACCCCGGGTACCGGCAGTAAGAAGGGGCAGCCGTTATCCGGCTGCCCCTTCTTGTTTGCCTATACTGTTGCCGTATTAAAATGTATAAATCACCGATCCCTGAACGCGCATAGCATCGGCAGTCGTCAGGCCTTTGTATTTTGTTTCCAGGCTGGAAACCTCCAAACCGACCTGCACCGCTTCATTAATATCGTACAAAACATTTCCGTACAACACCTGGTTTTTCGCGCGGTTCGTTGTCGAGGTAGTGGGGATATCCTCATCTTCAGGATCGTCCATGCCGGCACCGATATTAAAGCGCCAATCGGAAAACGGGCCAAAACTAAACGCCATCCACCCGCCTTTGCTTTCAACGGTTTGCTGTAATGTCCCATTAACGCCCTGGCCAATCCCGCCGAGGTAATCATCCATGTTTTTCCCCTGCCAGAATTCACCTTTAAACACAACTTTATTGATTATCGGCATGGTAAGGTCAAGACCGACCGATGAGCTGATAAAATCTTTCGTATTTTTCCCATCCGCGCTCAGGTCGTATTCTTCCGTGCCATAATGCCCGAAAATTCCAATAGTCGACGGCTTTTCGGTAAGTAACGGCAGCGAAAGCGCCAAACGCGCCTGCACCGTCGGGAAATCAGCGTCTTCACCCGTATCGCCGGGGGTATACGGAGTCGTGGTGCCGCTGGCATCGCCGATCGTCCGCGTAAGCGCTGCCTGAAATACAAGCTTCGTCTTATCGTCAATAGCGGTAGTCGTGGTGAAACGAAGTTGCGGATGGCGATATCCGATATTTCCCTGCCACCACATAACCGTGTAGTTAAGCGCCGGGGGAATAAGCGGAGCAATAACATCCCAAGTCTGCCCGGCAATTATATCGAAATGCGATTCCGGGAAATTAATCTTCACAAACGCATGCCGCAAATAGGGACGGGCCTTATTTTCCGCCAACGATACGTCAAAAAAATCTACTTCCAC
>JAQULA010000197.1 GCA_028718845.1 Candidatus Omnitrophota bacterium | reverse complement strand
ATCAACGCTTGCTGTACTTTTGCGTGCACGCCGTTAACCTGATCTTCGGTTAAAGTGGATTCCCGGCTGAGATATTCTATGGAATAAGCTAAACTCTTGCAGTCACCCGGGACCTGGTCTCCGGTATAAACATCGAAAAGTTCCACGTTCACGGCCAGGTCTGCGCCAACCTCGCGGATAATCGCCATGGCATCCCGGCTGCTGACTTCTTTTTTGACGACCAAAGCGATGTCCCTGATCATGGAAGGATATTTGGGAACCGCGGCATAGCGGTATTCTTTTTGGGCATACATTACCAGAGACGGAATATGGACCTGGCTGAAATAGACATCCTCACTGATATCAAAATTTTTAAGTACCTGCTTGTGAACCTTTCCCAGCACGGCGATTTCTTTGCCGTCGACAACAATGCCCGCCGACTGTTCCGGGACAAAAAAATCTATTTTCGCGCGTTCCACCGCGTAATTCGATATGCCCAGGTGAAGCAGGATATTTTCCACCATGCCTTTGAGGTCATGAAAGCAAACCTTACGCCGATGGTCCAGCCAATTGTGCATCGCCGCCCCGTTAACGGCAAGCGCCGCGTACTCTTCTTCTTTAAATTTATAATCCGTCTGGGTATAGATCTTACCGAGCTCGAATATCCGGACGTCTTCGACCTTGCGGTTGATATTGGTGGCGATGACTTTCAGCAGAGACGGCAGTAGTGAATTGCGCATCATCGCCAATTCCCCGCTGAGCGGATTCATCAGGCTGACCCGGTTATCCGCGGAAGTTTTGGCGTCATCCAGATTCCGCGGGCTCAACAATGAATAGGTAATCACCTCGTGCAGCCCCTGCGCCCGCAGCAGTTCCCGCAGTTTTCTTTTGCAGAGATACTGCGGCGTGCAGGCCGGTTCAACATGGGCTTTGATCGGCGGCATGATCTCTTCGATCGTATCGTATCCGGCGATACGCGCCACTTCTTCGACCAGATCCTCTTCGATATTCACATCACTGCGAAAACTGGGCACCGTGACGTTAATTCCGGTTTTCCCGGCAATCACGTCAAAGCCCAGCGACTGTAAAATTGATTTTATTTTTGTCAGCGGTACGGACATCCCGGACAAACGTTCCAGGGTGCTCACCGACAGCTGCAGCTGGACGATTTCCTTTTTGGCATAGCAAGCGTCAAGAAACGGCTCATCGACATTACCGTTGCAGAGTTCTTTATAAAGATACGCCGCCCGGCAGGAGGAGAACAACACGTTTTCGATATCCACTTTCCGCTCGAACCGGTAATTCGATTCCGTGGAAAGACCGAGCTTGCGCGAAGCCCGCCGGATAATCACCGGATCAAAGTAAGCCGATTCCAGCAGAATATTCTTGGTCTGGACGGTAACCTCGGTCTCCTGCCCGCCCATGATCCCGGCAATAGCCACCGGTTTTTTCGCGTCGGCAATAACCAGGATAGACGGGTCCAGTTCCCGCTTGACTCCGTCGATGGTAATAATAGTTTCCCCTTTTTTCGCCCGGCGGACAATAACCTGGCCCCCTTCGAGCTTATCGAAGTCGAACGCGTGCATCGGTTGCCCGGTTTCATACATGCAGTAATTGGTGATATCGGCGCCGTTATTGATCGCCCGGGAACCCACCGCTTCCAGGGAGGTCTGCATCCATAACGGTGAAGGGGCGATGACGACATCACGGATCAGCCGTCCGACATAGCGGGCGCAGGCGTCTTTATCCTGAATTTCGATGGAAAAAGGCTTTTTCATCGAAGCCTTGGCTTTAGTCGGCAAAGCCTTGGGAATAATTATATCGCGAATTCCGCTGACCGCGGCAATCTCCCGGGCGATACCGAACAAACTCAGCCAATCCGGACGGTTCGACGTGATCTCGATTTCAAACACCGTGTCGTTGCCGTGTTTTTCCAAACCGCCCACTTCCAAACCGACCGAGGTCAGCTTTTCCGCCAGCTTCGGGGGAGAAACCGTTATATCTATATATTGTTTTAGCCAGTCACAGGATATTTTCATTTATCTCAACCGAATTGTTTAAGAAACCGCAGATCATTTTCGAAAAACAGACGAATATCGTCGACGCCGTATTTGAGCATGGCAATACGCTCCACCCCCATCCCGAAGGCAAAACCGGAATACTCCTTACTGTCAATCTTCACCGCTTTAAGCACCTTGGGATGGACCATCCCGGAGCCGAGGATCTCCAGCCAGCCGCTTTGTTTACACACCCGGCAGCCTTTTCCGCCGCAAATAATACAGCTGACATCCATTTCGGCGCTGGGTTCGGTAAACGGAAAGAAATGCGGGCGAAACCGGGTTTTTATTTTCGGACCGAAAAGTTTTTTCGCGAACACGCTTAATACCCCTTTAAGATGCGCCAGGGTGATATTTTTATCGACCAGCAGACCTTCCACCTGATTAAACATAAATGAGTGCGAAGCATCGGTCGCGTCCGGACGATATACTTTACCCGGGACCACGATCTGGATCGGCGGCTCATGCTTCTCCATATAACGCACCTGAACCGGTGAGGTATGACTGCGCAGTAAATATTTCTTATGCAGATAGAATGTATCGAACGATTCCCGCGAAGGATGTTCCAGCGGTATATTTAAAGCCTCGAAATTATAATATTCCGTTTCTATTTCCGGGCCTTCGACCACGCAAAACCCCATCTCGATAAACAAACCGCAGATTTCATCGAGAACAAGCGAAAGCGGGTGCCCCGCCCCCAGCTGTCCGCGCACTGCCGGCAGGGTGATATCAAACTGCGCGGTCAATCCCCCGGCCTGAAGTTCCGGCTGCTGTTCGAACATCGCGGATTTACGGGTGATTTCCTGCTGCAGTTTATTTTTCAGCGCGTTGATCCGCGGCCCGAACAGGGGCTTCTGTTCCGCCGGAAGCGCCGCCAGCTCCTGAAAAAGCTCGGCGATCAATCCCTTGCGGCCAAGGTATTTTATCCGGATCGATTCGCATTCGGAAATGCTTTTCAACCCGGAAAGATCCTGTTCAAACCCGGATTCGATACATTTTAATTTTTCGTCCATCGCATTTTAATTTTTGCTTAACGCTTTTTCCACAACCGCGGCAAACGCCTGTTTATCATTCACGGCGAGGTCGGCCAGAATCTTGCGGTCGATCGTGATATTCGCTTTCTTCATGCCTCCGATCAAACGGCTGTAGGAAATATTATGTTCCCGCGCCGCGGCATTAATCCGTACCGTCCACAACTGGCGGTATTCCCTTTTTTTCGCCCGGCGGTGTTCGAAAGCGAACGCCAGCCCCCGCTGCACTGTTTCTTTTGCCCGGCGGTAGACATTTTTCCTTAATCCGAACGCGCCCTTGGCTGCTTTTATGATTTTTTTCTTGTGTTTCCTGGTTGCCGGTGATCTTCGTACCCGTGGCATAACTAACCTCCTCAATAAAACCGCAATTCATGCCCGAAACGGCATAAATCGCCTGGTTGGATAACTCCCCGCGTTCTACTCCGCACAGCGAAGCCGCAAAGGAAAAACTTTTTCTGATGCTTCGTATTCTTAAGCGCGCGTCCACTGCCGCGGCCTTACCGGCGGTTCCGCGCGCCGGAAACCTTATTCAAGCATAGGGCATCAGTGTCTTGATCATTTTCTGTTCCGACGACGACACCACCCCGCTGTGGCGCAATTGTCTTTTGCGCTTGGCATTCTTCGACTTTTTCAAATGCCCTTTGTTGGCGTGGTCGCGTTTAACCTTGTTTTTCTTGGAAAAAGAAAAACGTTTTTTTACCCCTTTTTTTGTTTTCAGTTTCAGTTTCGGCATTGCCCATCACCTCTTTTATTTT
>JAQULA010000196.1 GCA_028718845.1 Candidatus Omnitrophota bacterium | reverse complement strand
CAAATATCTTTATAAAAACCGATCAAATCGCTGTCTCCACCGACTGAGCGGCAGTCTTGCTATTCACCGCCGGTAAAGAGGTTATATATCGCTCATCCGGGAATAAGTGCTGCAGCAGCTTCGGAAACAGTTCCGGCATGCTTTGATTCACCTCGACCTTCTTGCCGCTGGAATTAATACTGTAGAGGATATCCTTGCCGGTTCTATCCTCCGCTCTGACAAACGCTTCCCCTCCGGAACTAATCACCCATCCGGGAATCGGCTCCGCTTCAGCATTGATTTGCGTTAGATCGCCTTGTGCGGTTTTATGATAAACGGTATACACGGCTTTATTATCGCTCCGGATCCCTTCAAATATCCGCCACAAAGCCACCCCATTATTACTTTGTTTCACCTCGCTATTGCGGATTACTTTGGCTCCGTTGGATTGAATCCGGTATACAATGCCGTCCAGCTCAACCACGGCCTCTCCATGGCAGCCAAACCCCCAAGCCCCCAAAGCCACCGGATCATCGTTAACAATGATCCCATCACCTTGTACCGTCACATAATGGAGGTTATATATTGCCGCACCATGGTTCTTTTAACTGTGCGGGACAGCCAATAGCAATGCTCCTTCTTCACTTAGCTTTATCCTCGGCTTTGCATCGCTGTTGAACATCCGTACTGTTTCGCCCTTGACGTTGACATAATCAAGCTTATACGTAATCCGGCCAAAATTTTTCAACGGAGTCAACACGACAACCCCGCCGCGGTCATTCATAATTATCTGCGGTTTCATTCCCGGTTCATCCGGAAAAGGATAAATCGTGCCGGCGACTTTTTTAATCACGCTTGCCGGGCTGATATGATATACGGCGTACGAATTGAACATTCTGCCGCCAACATCGACAACATCCTGAGCGGTCACGATCATACTCCCACCCGGCCGCCACTCGACTTTTGGTTCGTATCTCGATCCGGTAACCACTATTTTCTTTTTCCCTTGCTTGCTGATATGGCAAACCGCATACAAACCATCGTTGTCTTTTATTACATAAGTTGCCATTCCATTAATGTCATCGATTGCTGCCGCCAAAGGAAATTGTGTCGATTCATCATTTACTTTGATCACCATTCCTTCCGGAGTGATATAGTACTGAGTGTAAAATTGAACCGCCCGGGCGCCCCCCAGCTTAACTTTCCGGGTTAATTCAACCGTCGTTATTCCGCCATGGGTGATATTCAAATTTAGAAACGCAGCATTAGCCGGGAAAACCACTGTTTCTGTTTTTTTCCCGGTCGCACTTATATGATAAACCGCCCCCTCGTTGATTCCTTTGCGAGCCAAAACCAATGATACCCCGCTGTCACCCATAATCACATGTTTTGGTGAAACTTTACCCGGGAATACACCGCCATACCGGCCGGGATAAGAAATCAGCACGGTAATTTTCTTTGTCCGAGGGGCATTACTCAACACACACACTTTTCCCATTACCCGGTTATTTTCTTTCAAATGCGGTATGGAGAGAATCGATTCGATGTGCGGATATCCAGCCATCTCGCGGATAATCTCTCCCCGGTTTTCGATTTGTCCCAATTCTCTCAACAATGTATTCGAAACACCGGCCTGCTGGTCGTGAATATTATCCAGCAATTCCCGCGCTGTTTTCCAGGAAAAAAACTTATTGTAAGCTTGCTGAAATGCTCTCCCATCCATACCGACCGGCGCAGATAATGTACTTCGCGAAACACGGTCAGGCAAATTCCCTTCCATGGCCCAGGCTGCGCCCATAAATATAAATAATTGAATGATTATCCCTATAACACATTGCGTGGGCACATCCCGTTTCATCTTATGCGTCATGGCCATTTCCTCTTTTATTTTTACCATTGCGGCTTCGCGTTCAGAAACGCAAAAAATATTCACCGGATTGATTCAGTAAAAAAAGGTTCTGAAGTATACCACAGGTTATAGCGTAGCGCAAGGGGCTAGATTTATCTCATTTATTGGCAATATGTTACATGATAATTGGCCGGGAGACATCGGAGCGCCTGCGCCGGGGATACCGCTCCGGAAATAAGTCGTCTATTCTACGGTCACGCTTTTGGCCAGATTTCTGGGCTGGTCGACATCGCAGCCCAACCCCACGGCAATATAGTAGGCCAGCAGCTGCAGAGGCAAGGCCACCAACAACGGAGAAAAGAATTCGTCAATGGCCGGAATATCCAGCATGTAATCGGAATACTCTTTTTTGCGTATCTCTTTATCCCCCTTGGTGGCAATTGCCAGGACAACCCCTTTGCGCGCTTTGATCTCCCGGATATTGGAAAGCATTTTATCGTACACGCTGGATTGGCAGGCGATGCAAACCACCAGAGGAAATTCGTCAATCAACGCGATCGGGCCGTGTTTCATTTCCCCGGCGGCATAACCCTCGGCGCTGATATAGGTGATCTCTTTCAGTTTCAAGGCCCCTTCCAAAGCGCTGGGATAATTCACATTCCGGCCCAGATACAAAAAGGGGAAATCGCCGAAACGTTTTCCGTACGCCGAATGAGATTTTGCCGCGCAATACTGGGCGAATTCCAACGCCTTGCGGCTGTCTTTAAACACCCCGATTTCATCTTCAAGAAATTTAAATTGTTCGGCCAGGCGATAATCATATTTTTTGATATAATCGCTGGAAACCTTTTTGACTTTCCGGTGATCGAGCAGGGCTTCTTCCATCAGCCCCGGGACCTTTTGCAGTACCTGCAGCAACTTCACAGACATGGAAGCCGTAATCGTTTCTTTGATACACCCGAGATAAATACCCAGCAAATATAATGTCGCCAGCTGCGCGGTATAGGCTTTGGTCGAAGCAACCGCAATTTCCGGGCCGGCCAGGGTATACAGCACGCCGTCCGATTCCCGGGCGATAGAGCTGCCGACAACATTGCAAAGCGATACGATCAGCGCTCCCTTGCTTTTCGCTTCCCGCAACCCGGCCAGCGTATCAGCAGTTTCTCCGGACTGGCTTATGGGGATAACCAGGGTTCTCCCTTTTTTGATGATCTGCTCCCGGTAGCGAAATTCACTGGAGGTATCCACGCTGACCGGAATGCGCAATAATTTCTCGAGGATATATTTACCGCACAAGCCGGCATGGTACGCCGTACCGCAGGCAACAATCTGTATCGATTCCATTTTTTTAAATGTCGGATCCGTTACCGTGAGATGTTCGAAACATACTCTTCCTTTTTTTATCCGATTGGTCAGTATCCTGCGCAAAACCTGCGGTTGTTCATGGATTTCCTTGATCATAAAATGCGGATAACCGCCTTTTGCCGCGCTGGCCGCGTCCCAGGTAATAACGACCTGTTTCTTTTTAATGGTTTCTCCGTTCCGGTTATATACCGTAACGCTGTTCTTGGTCAGCTCGGCAACTTCATCATTATCCAGATAAATAATGTCCCGCGTGCGGGATAAAATTGCCGGAACGTCGGAAGCGATAAAATTCTCCCTTTTCCCGAGGCCGATAATAAGCGGGCTGTCCTTACGGGCGGCGACAAGCGTATCGGGATGATGCGTACTGATCACCCCTAAGGCAAAACTGCCTTTAAGCATTTTTATGGCCCCAATAACCGCTTTTTTCAGGTCGCCTTTATATAATTTCTCGATCAGATGCGCGACAACCTCGGTATCGGTCTGGGAATGAAACACATGCCCTTGCCGCATCAGCGCGGTTTTTAATTCCTGATGATTTTCAATAATACCGTTGTGCACGATCATAAAATCATGCGTATTGCCGAAATGGGGGTGGGCATTGATTTCATTCGGCGCTCCGTGGGTTGCCCAAC
>JAQULA010000195.1 GCA_028718845.1 Candidatus Omnitrophota bacterium | reverse complement strand
GTATTGACCTATGCCTGGGACCTTTGGCAGAGGACGTTCAACGAGGTGGCCAAGGAATATTCCGATGTGACCACCGATTACTCGCATGTGGATGCGACTACCATGTGGTTCGTGAAGAATCCGGAGTGGTTCGATGTTATTGTTACCGATAATATGTTCGGCGACATTATCACCGACCTGGGGGCGATGATCCAGGGCGGGATGGGGATTGCCGCCGGCGGTAATATCAATCCGTCCGGGGTATCGATGTTCGAGCCTATCGGCGGTTCGGCCCCGAAATACACCGGGAAAAATGTGATCAATCCGCTGGCGGCTATTTGCGCGGTATCGATGATGCTCGATGTCCTGGGAGAGAATAAAGCGGCCGAAAGCGTGGAAAACGCGGTGATCAAAGTCGTGAAAACAAAATTTAAAAGCCTGAGCGCCGGAAAAATGGGCTATTCCACGACCGAGGTCGGCGATCTTGTGGTGGCGCACCTGGAATAACGATATTAATGATAATAGAGGAGTAAGACGATTGATGAAGAAGAAAGCAAAATATAATGTTGCGGTGGTCGGTGTCGGCGCGGTAGGGGTAGAGATGCTGCGGGTATTGCGTGAACATAAATTTCCGATCGATACCCTGCGGGTACTGGCGCGCAGCAACCGGACCATTACGGTTGACGGCCGGGAATACCATGTCGAGGCGGTTTCCGCGGACGCGTTCGAGGGGATGGATTTTGCCCTGTTTGCCGGTACCGAAGGAGAAAAAGGCGCCGCGGTTACCTACGCCAACGAAGCGGTTCGCCGCGGTGCCGTGGTAATCGATAACGGTGCGGATTTCCGGATGCAAAAGGATGTTCCGCTTGTGGTCCCGGAAGTGAACGGTCCGGATGCCAAACTGCATAAAGGAATTATCGCCAATCCCAACTGTTCTACTGTACAGATGGTTGTGGCGCTTGCTCCGATTTACCGGAAAGCCGGGATTAAACGGATCGTTGTGGCTACCTATCAAGCGGTTTCCGGGGCGGGCAAGAGCGCGATGCAGCAGTTGTGGGATGAAAGCAAGCATATCGCCCAGACCGCCGATTTGGCGGAAGTGTATGCCCGGCCGCTGCGCAAGGGGATGGATAATTTCCGTACCGCGTTTCCGCATCAGATCGCGTTTAACGCCCTGGCGCAGATCGGCGGTTTCCAGGAAAACGATTTTACCAGTGAAGAATGGAAAATGGTCCATGAGACGCATAAGATTTTTCATGATAAAAAAATAAAAGTTTCCGCTACCTGCATCCGGGTGCCGGTGTTGAATGCCCATTCCGAAGCCGTGTACATCGAGACGGCGCGGCCGATTACTCCGGAAGCGGTAAAAGCGCTGTTAAAGAAGGCCCCGGGAGTGGTGGTTGTCGATGAGCCGAAGCAGGGAAAATATCCCATGCCCGGCGCGGCTTCCGGTAAGGACGAAGTTTTTGTCGGCCGAATCCGGAAAGATCCGTTTGTGAAAAACGGGATGTGGCTGTGGGTGGTCAGCGACAACCTGCGCAAGGGGGCGGCGACCAATGCCGTTCAGATCGCCGAGTGTCTGATCGGAAAATACTGCTGATTTCTGACCTTGAACAACATATTATTGAAAATCGAATACGATGGCACACGGTATAAAGGCTGGCAGTCCCAGCGGACGGCGACTGCGGACGGGGAAGTGTTTACCGTGCAGGAAACCATTTCCGCTGCCCTCAGCCGGATGCTCCAGCATCCGGTCAACCTAATCGGTTCGGGCCGGACCGATGCCGGGGTGCATGCCAAAGCGCAATACGCTAATTTTAAAACTCCGGTACAGCTTCCGTTGTCCAAATTAAAGCGCTCGCTCAACGGCATGCTGCCCGGGGATATCCGGATTAAGAGCGCCCGCTATGTCGGCGGGGATTTCCACGCCCAGTACCGGGCAAAGGGTAAAGTCTATCGTTATACGATCCTCAATCATCCCGATAGTTCGGCGTTTTTGCGCCAGTACGCCTATACGGTCCGTGTTCCTTTGGATATTTCCGCGATGCGGCGGGAAGCCGCGGGTTTAATCGGTGAACATGATTTTTCTTCTTTTCAAGCCAGCGATTCGAAATCGCGTCATCCGGTGCGTACGGTCCGGCGGCTGGTTTTGCGTAAACGCGGACGGGTAATAACTATCGATATCGAAGCCGACGGTTTTTTGTATAATATGGTGCGCAATATTGTCGGAACCCTGGTCGAGATCGGCCGGAATAAGCTGGGCCGGGGCAGTATGCGCGCCATTCTTCAGGCGCGTAACCGGCAGTGTGCCGGGCCTACAGCGCCGCCGCAGGGGCTCTGTCTGATGAAGGTGTATTATTGATGCCGATACGCTGGCTGAAAATTATTTTTTCGGGAATTTTTTTAAGCGCGATGATCGCCGGAGCCGCATTGGGGGAATCCGGTCCGAATAAACGCGCCGCGGCGGAGGATTATCTGCAGCGGGCTATGTTTGACGAGGCGGTGGTCGCCTATAAGGCGGCGCTGGCTGAAGAGCCGGACAACCCGGAACTGCGTCTCGGTTATGCGCGCGCCCTGGCCGGGAATGAATTGCTCGAACGCGCTCTGGCTGAATATGAACGCATTGCCGAAACCGTCACCTCCGAAGATATCCTGAGGGAACTGGCGGACGTCTACGCGCAAAACGGAGACTACGTCCGGGCAATCAAATTCTATCAAACAATCCTGCGAAGCGCTCCCCGGAATAATAAAGTACGCCTTTTTCTGGCCGAAGCCTATCTGTATGAAGATACCCCGGGCAAAGCGATTTCGGAATATGAAACCGTGATTAAAACCGATCCCCGGGACCTGGACGCCTTGATCGGAGCCGGGCAGGCCTATTATCAGAGCCGGGATTATCACCGGGCCGAAAGATGTCTTTTAAAAGCAAAGGCGATCGCGCCGGACGATGTGCGGATAGCGCGCGGGTTGGGAAATGTCTATTTTTCACTCGGTAGGTATGAAGCCGCGATCGGTCAATTCAGCGCCGCCCGGCAGCGGGATGACGCCGACCGGCAAATTATTTTTATGCTGGCACAGGCTTACCTGAGAAATGACGATGACGATAACGCGGTTAAAACCCTCGAGGAATTACTGGAAAAGGATCCGGAAAATGATGAGGCCCGGGTTCTTTTGGGAAATGTTTACCTTGCGACCGGCGCGTACCGGAAAACGGTTGCCGTGCTGGCGCCGGTGCGTCAAGGCGGGTATTTATTTATCCAGCAGAAACTGCTGATGATGTTTGCCTACGGAGCGTTGGGTGATTCTACCGGTTTTTGGCAATGTCTGAGCCGGATAAAAATTATTGTCGTTGTTCTGTTAATACTCCTGATAGCGGCCGTAGCGCTGGGGGCCGCGGGCCTTGGTCTGCTGTTGTTTTTTGCCTATAGCCTTGGCAAACTGGCCAAGCATCCGGCGCAGCCCGACGATGCCCGCCGGCCTTTAACGGATGTGTTCATCATCTGCATGCTGATATTTTTACTGCCGCTGTTCCTGGGGGTTATCATCGGCGCGGCGGTGTACGGTAACTGGTTTTTGATTTTTACCGGCACCTACCATGTATCCAGCCCGGCGCTGCAAACGGCGCTGCTGGCGCAGATTGAGGCATTGCTGATAATTTGCGTTACGGTGTTTTTGTTTGTAGTTAAAAAATACCGCCAGCCATTGTCCGGGATCGGCTTCATCGCGGTTTCTCCCGGCACCCTGATCCGCTTGAGTTTGGGGGCGTTCGCGGCGGTTTTTGTGTTTAGTGCGGGATATCTGTTTATTTTCTCAATGTTGTCCGGGCACAGCCCCCAAACGCAGTTTATC
>JAQULA010000194.1 GCA_028718845.1 Candidatus Omnitrophota bacterium | reverse complement strand
TAAAGGATATTCCACGTTCTGAAGATCATCAACCGCAATCAATCCAATAACCTTCTCCGGCATCAAACGGGCAGCATGCGCGATTACAAGAGCACCCATGGAATGGCCTATCAAGATTACCTTCTCTGCCCCGATACTCTCGACAACCGCCTTCACATCCTGGCCATAAGCTTCTATGGTGTAATTCTCACGCTCACTCCCAGAACGACCATGCCCAGCCAGGTCGGTCAGAACCATGTGATACTTATGTTTGAAATATTCGACCTGTTCTTTCCAGTAGCTCGCATCACAACTCCATCCGTGAACGAACACGAGTACCGGCCCCTTTTGCCCATGCTCGTAATAATTGATCGCTGTACCGTCGGCGGAGGTCGCGGTTCTGATCACCTCGACGTTTTGTTGAGCGTTGCTTTGCGCAAAAACGGACGAAAACCCGATCCCGAGAATTAAAAAAAACATTATCGCAAGTAATTTTAAAACGCTCTTTTGTTTCATGTTCTCTCCATTGTTATAGAGGCGGCCTACGAACCATTGCGCGAACGTGATAAAAGTTCGGATCCCTAATTACCCCGCACTCAAGTAAACCCAATACTCAAACTTTTATGAATTCGTAATAAGTTTATTATAACTCATTATATTAGCAGTATTAAGCAAATAAAAAGCCCCGGCTGCGATTTGTAACTGGGGCTGCAATCCGAAAAAGTTCGGATTTTTATTTTGGCTCCCCACACTCGGACTCCCGCCAGAACACGCGGCGAGGCAGGCGGCCACTAAAATTGCCGTCCAGGCAATTTTGAGCTCCCATAAGGTCGCTCCGTTCTCTCCGCTTCGAGTCCTCTGCATGGGGGAATAAATAAAAAAGGAGCCCGTTTGGACTCCTTTTTTATTTATTGGCTCCCCCGCGAGGACTCGAACCTCGGACCCAGTGGTTACACTTAACCCGCTATTACTAACGGAAGTGGACTATCTCATCTCCCACGGCTTTACGTTTGGGAGGCAGGTATATAGTCTCTGCACATTTATCCGCCATATATTATGACGGAACTTAGCTCAGGATTACCCTTCCGCATTACGGAATAGGGCTTCCCTGAATTAGCCTGCTTTTTCAATCCCGATCTCTCGGGAAAGCTGCACTTCTCGTACAGCCACTTGCTCTACCAACTGAGCTACAGGGGAACCGATATGGTATTACACATATATTTTTCAATGAACACGGTATAGTTTTAAAATTCTTCTGCTTTTAAAGCGAAGAAACTGAGCTATGCCGAATGTTGCCACCCATCCTGGTGTTTCTTCGGCATCCCGAAGAAAATCTTACGTGAGCTACTTCATTCGGGACAGGGGAACCGATATTTCATTATTTATAAGCTTTTCAATGAACATTCTACTTTTTTGCTGTTTCAAAAAATTTTCTAATCTTACCGCTTCCCCTCTTGTTTCTACCTCTCTACTCCAAATTAACTCTACATTTTTGTTTCTTTTGCCGAAGCTTGAATATCCTCATTGATGCGCCTTCTGCCTATCAGTCAATACTCTCGTCTGACCATTATAATATTTTTTCGTTGCACTACTTTTCAACACGTAAACGTAATACATAATTTGGCTGAGCTATGCCGAATGATGGCTCCCGCCTTGGTGACTCTTCGGCATCCCGAAGAAAATCTTGCGGGGGCAACTGCATTCGGGACAGGGGAACCGATATGTTGTTACACATATATTTTTCAATGAACACAATATTTTTTATATTCTACCCCAGCCATAGTGCGCAGGGGAACTGACAATTTTTTAAAATCCGCGGTTAGGCTGCGGATGCGGGGTCTTCTTTGACCGATAACAATAAATTGATGATGCTTGCGCCGACGTATACCCCGACCAGACCGTTTACCGCCGAAGTCAGGATAACGTTAATAACTATCGCTATCGTTTGCTGGCCGGTAACCCGGGAGATCAATGCCACGATCACATTAATGATAAAAGAAGCGATCAATACCTGCGCTGCCATCAATAAAAATAACCCGATTGTACGGCCCCAGCAAAGTTTAAACACTTTAAATCCTTTTTTCAACGCCGTCACCACTCCGCTGTCTTCGATCACCGAGAGGTATTGCCCGAAAAATACCCCCAGGGCCACAAACATGGTTCCCGCTATGCTGATAACGCCTACCAGAAAGGAAAGAATGTTGAAAAATATGTTCTGCCCCTTGCCTACGGCAAGAAATACTCCCACCAGCAGCGCGCCGACGAATATAAACAATATGGTGCTGATCCCCCCGATGCAATTGAGCCCGAGCAGGCGCGGGAAAAATTTAAAACTATTCTGGATAAAATCGCCGAGTTTAAGATCATTGGATTTGATCTTGGAAATAATACTGGTGATGATTCCGCCCTGGAGAACGATCCAGATCAGCATTAAAACCGCAAAAAATAACATCACCGGGAATATTATCGAATTTATCTTTTCCGGGGTTGGATTTATCCCGACTAAAGCAAGCATAATCAACGCGCTGGCAAAATTCAGCACGAAAATGATGCCTATCAGCGGAATAGAGCTTATTGCCGTTCCCCAACCTCTTTTCAGAGCTTCTATAACATTCATATCCATCTCCTTTATAAGTGGTTACACAACCGCTTCTTAATTTTCCGCTGTTTTCATGCTATCCAGCAACGAAAATCCTTATCCTTAGTAACTGCAAACAAAAATTTTAACAAGAATACCCCGGGTTGTCAAGCGCTAACTTCTCGGCGCCCTTCCAGGGCTTCGGAGATCGTTGCCTGGTCGATATATCCGATCGTGCTGCCCATGGGCATTCCCCGCGCGATCCGGGTCATTTTAACATTCAGGGGTTTAAGCAGTTGGCGCAGGTACTGCGCGGTCGTTTCTCCTTCCCGGCCGGAACTGGTGGCAATGATGATCTCTCCGATTTTTTCTTCCTGGATACGGGAAAGCAGCTTTTTTAACGGTAAATCATCCGGTCCGGTGCCTTCCAGGGGAGACAGCTTCCCCCATAATACATGATAGACGCCTTTAAAACGTCCGGTGCGCTCGATGGCAATGACATCCTGCGGGTCTTCCACCACGCAGATGACTTTATCCCGGCGCGGCCGTTCCTGGCAGATCGGACAAATTTCATCTTCAGCGAAGTAGTTGCAAACTTTACACTTACGCGTATGTTCCCGGGCATTGACCACGGCTTCGGCCAATGATTTTGCCTGCTGCGCGTCGGTGCGCAATAGATACAACGCCATGCGTTCGGCGGACTTCGGACCGATAGTCGGCAGTTTGGATAATTCTTCGATGAGTTTTTCTAATAATTTGGGATATCCGTACATAGGTTTATTCTTCGGACTGAACCAGCCGGCCGTTAAAAATATCCATGGCCGATTGGATAATATCGTTGACATCGGTTACCGGTTCGGAACTTGCCGAGGCTTCGGGTTCCTCCGGTTGCGGAGCTTCGGAGGTATCTCCGTTATCCGGGAAACTATCGCAGCTGATCGTTTCGATTCTTAACGGGAAACCGAATATTTCTCCGGCTATTTCTTCGATGCGCTTTCTGTTGGGGCTGTCCATCAGGCTATCCCGGTGGAGTTCAAATTCCGGCAAAAATCCCAATTCCAGGATGTTATTCCGGATTCTCAGCAGCCGGCCTTCCGAAAGATAAATCCCCAGGCTCATTCTTTTCTTTTTTACGGCTTGCACAAATTGCGGCCACGCTTTCAACACCGTATCGATACTGACCGGCGCGGCAATCGCTGCCGCCGACGGGTATTGCGGCACTGCCGGCTCTTCGGCAATAACCACGCTCGCTGCGGCCGGCGGGCGAGAGCGCTCCGG
>JAQULA010000193.1 GCA_028718845.1 Candidatus Omnitrophota bacterium | reverse complement strand
CCCCCCGGTAAACGGAGAACGAAATGTACTGCTTTATTTTAAAAGCGACATTATTCAATACCGCGACCCGGTCATCAACGCGACCGTCGGCGATGCCTACCGCCTGGCCGCGGACAACGGGTTCACCAGCAATACCCCGGTCAGCCACGGCAACGGAGATCAGGGAAAAGAAGACCAACTGGGCTGGATCATAAAAAATCTGGATAGAAAGCTCACTTTCAGTTTCCATGCCTACCACATACCCGTAAAAAAATACGCTCTCGACAAGGTCGGCGGAGCGTTATCTCCGGCGGAGTCGGCCGAGAAAAAAGAGGCCCTTATCGAAAAATACACGCGCCGGTTCACCCCCCTGCTGTCCGCCGCGATCGCCCATAATAAGCTGGCCAATATCCGGATCTTGGCCCACGGAGCACTGCTAAAATATATCCTGGGAAAATCCGGGGATAATAAATACGCCGCCGCGGTATTGAAAGAGATCCAGGGAGTGCAGGAACAGGTCTGGAAGCATATCCGCAAAAACATACTCCGGGGAAATCTCCATGCCGACATCAATGACTATGTGCGGAAAAACGGCTATGGAGAGCTAAAACCCTATTCGATTTACTGGAGCGGGCGCGCGGAAAAATTCCTGCTTGAACTGGGAGTCGAACCGCGGGTTATCCGCGAGTTAAGAAAAAACGAGGAGATGATCTTCGGCGAAGGAAAATCCTCCCGGATAGTGGCCCCGGATTTTTTTCTTCTGGCCGAACCGGACGGATCGATCAGTTTACAGCTGGCCGAAGACAGCGGCACCCGCTTCCGCGCGGTATCGGAAATATTCCGCGGCTCCCAGGATGAACAATTCCGGTTATTTGCGGATTTCTTAACGATAATTTACCGGACAGTCCGGGCCTCGCCGGCCGGCCGGTCCGCGCCCGTAAAAGTATCCGCGGAAAATCTAACCCCCGGGACCCGGGATATATTGCTCGATAAATTAAAGATCGGCAAAGATGATCTAAAGCGCCCGCTGTATTTCACGCTGGAAGAAACGAAAAACAACTCCGGAATAGGCTATTACCAATTGCTGTTTAAGTTTCTCGCGCCGGATAACCGCCTGGAAAAACTTCTGGCCGGGCAGCTAAACAGCCGGACTTTGGAAACGCTCTACCTTACGTTGAAAGACCTGCCCGTCCCGGTTTCAATTAATTTTTTCGTGAACGTCGGGAACGACCGCGCCCTCATGCTGCGCCACCGCCTGATCAGGGGAAACCATCCGGCATTAAGAAAAATCGCCGGAGTAACCGTGCGTTCATTCCCCACCGGAAAAAGGATATTCTCCCCGGCAGAGGATAACGGCAGCGCCGCAATCCCGGCTTTAAATCCGGGCACGCCGCTCTCCGGCCCGGTCGTTTCCCGGCCATTACCGGAACCGTTCACGCCGGGAATCTCATTATTCGATTATGCGGTTTAATCGGCGGGGCCCGGCGGAACCGGCGGGAAAATGGCCCGGGACTGCCTTTGTTGGCTCAACCCGCTTTCCGATTCGGAGCGGGCCGGCCGAACTTATCCAATATTTTATTCCAAAATTTATTGACCTGTTCCGGCAAACTGCTTTTCTGCGTTTCCGGCTGTTCGGCATCAAGATATTTCTTGAATCGCTTTGCGATAACCGCGTCCGGAGTCGCGTCGATCAGCACTCCGATCTTTTCCTTGTCCAGCGACTCTATATTTTTAATCGCCTGGGCCTTGGTCATATGCTCGGTAACCTGATACTTGCTCTTGAGCGCCGGAGGCCACTCGGTTATAACCGTAAAAATCCGGGCATACCGTTTTTCAAACCTCTCCGCGTCCATCGCGTTCAATTCGTCGATATTATCTTTTTTAAATTTGTTTATATCGGCCGCGGCAATATATGCCTTCGCGGCCCCTTTAAATATTGCGCCGATGGTCTTATCCTGGACCGTCGTTTTATCCTGGGCAAAAACCGAAGTTTGGGAAAACAATCCTACCGACATCACCAGAACTGCGGCAGCGGCCCGCAGGTTTATTACGCCAGCTCTTTTTCGCACAAACATACGTCTCTCCTTTTTAACCAAATGGTTTAATCGTCCTTCGGCGATACGGTCAGCCCCCGGACCCTGCATATCAGACGGCCATCCGCCAGCAGCGATGGATCGTGCGGTTACGGTAATCTTCGGGAACGGTTTTCGCGGTTATATCGACAATATCCTTAACCTCGAGTCCGTAGAACTGCGGCTCAAACCGCTGATGATTGGTGGAGAAAAAAACATCCGCTCCCGGCCGCATCAGCGGCAAAACCTTGTTCAGCAGGCCCAATTGGTCGCGATTGATATCAAAACTTACTCCCTCTACCTCGTCATTATAAAAGGAAGGCGGGTCGATAAAAGCCAAGTCAAACCGCTGTTTATTTTTATGCGCCTTCGCCAAATATTCCATCGCGTCGGACTGGACCAGCTTATGCCGGTCGTTACTTAGCCCGTTCAGCTCGAGATTCTTCCCGGCCCAGTTCGTATAAGTCAGCGAACGGTCCACGGTAACACTCGAACGGGCGTTGCCCAGCGCGGCCGCGCAGGTAAATGACCCGGTATAGGCAAAAAGATTCAGGAAATCTTTACCTTCCGCCATCTTCCGGATAAGCCCGCGCGTGGGGCGGTGATCGGAAAACAATCCCGTATCCAGAAAATCGGTCAGATTGACCAGAAATTTCAGGTCTCCTTCGCGGACCTCGATGAACTTGCCCTCGCTGGCCAGCTTACCGTAGCGGTCTCCTTCGGCTACTTTGGTATGCCTTTTCTTGATGTGCACATTTTCCATCGGCACATTCAGCGCCGCCGCGGCCGCCTGGGCCATCTGCGGCAGATATTCCGGCCCGGTCTGCAAACGTTCATACTCGGCCACTACCAGATGGCCGGCATACCAGTCCACCACGATACGGATTTCCGGGCTGTCCCAGTCGTACAGCCGGAAACATTCGATATTGGCCTTGCGAAAGCGTTTTGAAAAATGACGGTATTTGTTCCGCACCGAGTTGGCCAGCATTTCGGCATGATACGCGGCCCGTTCCGGAGTAACCACCCCTTTTAGTCTAGCCGGTTTATTACTGCTTCTTTCTTCCATCTTCCTATCCTCGCCGATAAATCAGTATTGCGTATTGAGTCGTGAGTATTGCGTCTAAAAATCTTGCAGCCTGCGGCCTTTCCGCTTTTACTAAGCGCTGTGTTTTCCTGCCGCATAATTCGCGTATTTAGTTTTTTAACTCAATACTCAATACGCACGACGCAATACGGTTAAGCAGCCGCTTTTTCCTGCTGCTTTATCTTATTCCAATTGCGCACAACCTGCGCGCTGGATTTCACTTTCGTATTGCCGAAAACATGCGGATGCCGGCGTTTCAATTTCTTTACCAGCACATCGATCACATCTTCGATATCGAATTCATTGTTTTTGGAAGCGATCTCGGCGTGCAGCATCACCTGCAGCAGCACGTCGCCGAGCTCCTCCTGCATATGATGGACATTCCCGCTTTTGACCGCTTCGGCGAATTCCCGCGACTCTTCCCGTAAGTATTTGAGCAAAGACTCATGCGTCTGCTTTTTGTCCCAGGGACAGCCCTTGGGCCCAAGCAGGGTTTTAAAAACCTGCTTCAATTCGATAAATTTCGTCTTTTTCATCGCGATCCTCTTCATTGGTAACCAGGGGGCGGTTGCAAAATGTCCGGATGCCGGGCTTTGACGAGTGAGCGCGGAGGCGTCCTCGTCGGACGTCGCACAAGCGAACGCGGAAATAACGCCGCAGATGGGCGTTTTGCAACAGTCCCGCCAGAGAAAATGATACTATGCGGGGA
>JAQULA010000192.1 GCA_028718845.1 Candidatus Omnitrophota bacterium | reverse complement strand
GCGGGTGCCGGCCCCCGCGGATGTGCCGGTGCCCAGTATCAGCGGGATTTACTGGAACGCGTTTTTGTATGAAAACGAGATCCATGACCTGTTCGGCATTGCCATAACTGGGATCGCGGTCGATTATGAAGGGAAGTTCATGCGGACAGCGGTGCGCGCCCCGTTTGGAGATAAACAATGAGCAAGAAAACGATTATCCCGTTCGGACCGCAGCACCCGATATTGCCGGAACCGATACACCTGGACCTGGTGGTTGAGGATGAAAAGGTCCTGGAAGCGATCCCCTCGATCGGGTTTATTCACCGCGGCCTGGAAAAGCTGGTGGAAAAAAAAGATTTTGTCGACTTTGTGTATGTGGCCGAGCGTATTTGCGGTATCTGCAGTTTTATCCACGGCATGACCTATTGCATGGCTATTGAAGAAATCATGAAGGTTGAGGTCCCGGCGCGGGCGCAGTACCTGCGGGTGATCTGGTCGGAGCTTTCCCGTTTACACAGCCATTTGCTGTGGCTGGGGCTGATGGCCGACGGTTTCGGGTTTGAGTCCCTGTTCATGCAGTCCTGGCGCATCCGCGAACTTATCCTGGATATTATCGAAGAGACCACCGGAGGCCGGGTTATTTTCGGCTCGGCCAAGATCGGCGGCGTGCGCAAGGATATCGACGCGAAAACTTTGGATGATATCGTGCGCAAACTCGACCGCTATGCCGCGGATATCCGGGAAATCGCCGGGGTGTTTCTTAGCGATGCGTCGGTGCAGCACCGGCTTAAAGGCGTCGGCGTATTATCCGGGGCCGATGCTTATGCCCTGGGATGCGTGGGGCCGACTCTGCGCGCTTCCGGCGTGGCTATGGATATGCGGCAATTGGGCTACGCGGCCTATAAAAATATTAATTTTTCGCCGGTGGTGGAAACCGCCGGGGATTGTTACGCGCGCTGCAGCGTGCGGATCCGTGAACTGTATCAGTCCATCGATTTGATTAAACAAGCCGCCGGGCAGATGGAGGCCGGACCGCTGGAGGTAAAAGTAAGCGGTACTCCCAAGGGTGAATTTTTCGCGCGCACGGAGCAGCCGCGCGGTGAAGTGGTTTATTATGCCAAGGCGGACGGGACCCGGTTTTTACAGCGGCTGAGGGTAAGGACCCCGACTTTCGCGAATATCCCGGCCCTGGTAAAGGTGATTCCCGGGCATGCCCTGGCGGATGTGCCGATCCTGGTGTTAACGATCGACCCCTGTATCAGCTGTACGGAGAGGTAACGATGAAATTTTTTGTGATGGCTAAAACCGTATTGAGAAATTTATTCAGCGCTCCGGCAACCCGGCGTTACCCGGCAATAAGACGGCCGTATTATAAAAATACCCGGGGAAGCATTTCGATCGCGGTCGATCAATGTATTTTTTGCGGCATGTGTTCGCGTAAATGTCCGAGCGCGGCGCTGACCGTGGTTAAAGCCGGGAAGAAATGGACGATCAACCGTCTGCGCTGTATTGCCTGCGGTTACTGCGTGGAAGTATGTCCGAAACAATGCCTGGCCATGGGAAACCATTATTCCGCGTCGGTCCAGGCAAAAACCGAAGAGACCTTTTCCCATGCATGAATACCATATCGTAGAAGAATTGGTGGCGCAGGTACTCAAAAAAGCCCGGGAAGGCCGGGCCCGCAATATTGCCGGCGTAACCCTGGTTATGGGGGAGCACAGCGGACTGGAAGAGAGTTCGGTGCGGCTGTATTTTGAAAATATTACCCGGGGTACGATCGCGGAAAATGCCCGTCTTATCATTAATCCGATCGCGGTAAAACTGGCTTGCCGCAGCTGCGCTAAAGAATTCGAACGCCGGGGCGAGGATATTACCTGCCCACAGTGTGGAACGATGGGAATTTTGCAGAAAACCGGCAAAGAATTCTATATCGATAATATCGAGATCGAAGCATAGCGTTACCCGAGGGGCGAGGGACGCGAAAAAGAAGGAAGACGGAAGAGGGAAGTTCATTCGCTACGCTCATTAGGAAGAGGGAAGCAAAACTTTAAGGATGCATAGAAAACCAAATTAAATAACAACAAGATCAAGGGTAACCTTTAATCTGCCATCATCACCTATACTTACCGATTTCTTTCCTGCTTCGTCTTAATCCCGGACATGTTATAATACGGCATAGTATGGATAAAAGACCGTTCATCGAAAAAATAAAACGCTTTTTTTTGCTTATCTATCTCAAACTGTTCCGGATCAATGATGCGCCGCTGCGAATTGCGCTGGGATTCGGCCTGGGGGTGTTTACCGGCTTGATGCCGGGAACCGGGCCGGTGGCGGGTTTGGTGCTGGCGTTTGTATTCCGGGTCAACCGGGCCGCGGCTTTAGCGGGATGTCTGCTTTTTAATACCTGGGCCGGAATAGTGATATTCGCTGCTTCGCTGAAAACCGGGGCCTGGATTATGGGGAGGGACGAACCCGCGGCATATGATGCCTGGAACGCGGCGCTAAAGAATTTTACCTGGCATGATATATGGCACGCGTCATTGTCCGCGCTCATTCCGATCGCCGTCGGATATTTTGTCATTTCCCTGGCCGTAAGCGCGCTGTTGTCTGTAGTTGTTTTTGTGGTTGTGCGTTTAATAAGGAAGCAAAAGCTGAAGCGGGGAAAAAAGGAAAGCAAAAACTAAGGGGCTGTGCCGCCCCTACGCCCCAGCCTTCATTTCCTTTGTGCGGACAAAGAACATCCGCAGAAAATTCCAAGAGGGTACACTACGAAAGAGGTTTAACGCAACTTTTTGTTTTTAACCGACAAACGATGCCTTTTTAGACGATACGGGCTGCGACGACCGTTACCTTTTTAGCCCTTTCCTGCGAGCTGTGTACAGAAATCCAGATGCCGCTTGCGGCGTTTCCGAGCGGGCAACGAGAACCGAGCGGCCGGTATTTTTAGTTGACGGCACAAGTTTAAGGGTGTTACAATTTCTGGCAAGGGGGATCCTGCGATGATCTTAAGAAAACTAATTTGCCGAGGCGTACTTTTTTTGCTGCTGGCGGGGATTTTAATTTCCTGCGCGCCGATCTACAATATGTCCGGACTCAAGAAACTCGATTTTAGCGTGCCGGAGGATTGGCAGAACATCAAGAATCCGGATGATTGCACCTATGATTATGCCTTCCGTTTCTATAACGACCGGGCCTGGTTTGAAATCTATCTGCGTACCGTGTATGTTCCGCGCAAGAACAGCGTGCAGTGGCTGGAAGAAGAGCGGAAGAACGCCCAGCGTAAAGGTTATTCCTCCAGCGACATCACCCTGTTTACCACCAAAGCCTATACCTGGCATCTTCTGGAAACCGAAGACGCTGTCGCGGGTAAGCAGCAAAAAATACCGGTCAGGATCAGGCATTTTGTCGCCAAAGAGGAAAAAAGCCCCCGGCTTATCCAATGCGAATTAGTAGGAGAAGCCGGCAGTTTTGCGCAATTGCCGGCCGGGCCGGTTAACGCGTTTTTAGACAGTATCGTTTTGCATCCGGTAACGCTTAAAGACAAGCCGGCGGCCGACTACGAAAACTATGTCGTTTCGGCCGAAGAGGAAGCGTTTTTGCTTAATGGGCAACAGCTGATTTCCGAAGAACAGTACGCCCGGGCGATTTCCCTGTTTACTTCTCTGCTGAACCGTCCGATAACCCGGAAACTTCAATCCCGGGTTCAGGTGTCTCTCGGCGAAAGTTATCTGGGGCGGGGGATTGTTCCGTATATCGACACCAGGGATACCCGGGATTTTCAAGAGGCGATTCAGCAGGCAAAAAAAGGGCTGGATTTGCGGCGCGATGATTGGCTGGCTTACACGACCATCGGGGCCGCTTATTTAAACCTGGCGGAATATGCG
>JAQULA010000191.1 GCA_028718845.1 Candidatus Omnitrophota bacterium | reverse complement strand
AAACAGGATGGGTGCGGGTCCGATCATTCACAGGGGGGATTTGTATGCTTAAAAAAATTCTGGTTATGACCGGAAGAGTTCTTGCCGGTATTATTCCGGTTTATTTGCTGCTCGGTTTTGCGGCGGTTCCCCTGGGGATTAAATGGGCGATTAAAAACAAGGGAACTGCTTTGCTGAACCATCCGGTGCAGGTACGTTCGGTCCGGTTTAATCCGTTGTCCTTTCGCTTAAGCGTTTATGGCTTAGCGATTCTGGATAGTGCTAAACAAACATTGGCCGGGTTTGATAAATTCTGGATCGATATCAGTTTTGTGAAGCTGCTGAAAAAAGAATACCGCGTCGAATCGGTCGGCGTGGATGGCCTAAAGGTTAATGTCGTGCTTTTGCCGCAGGGGCGGATCAATATTTTGGATTTACTGCCGGCGCAGAAAACCCAACCGGGACGGCCGGCGGTGGCAAAAACTCAGGAGGATATCGCTCTCTCTCATACGGAGAAATCGTTGCTGCCGGAGCAGGTGTCGGATCCTTCGCCCGCATTGCCCCTGGTGATTATCGATACCTTCGCAATCCAAAACGGGACGGTCAATTTTGTCGATCAATCGATCACCCCGAATTTTTTCGCGAAATTACACGCTATTGATCTGCGTATTACGGATCTGTCGACAAAACGGGATGGGCAGGCAAAGGTGGCGTTTAACGCGCGGATTGATGATGACGGAAGGCTTGCCGGAGAAGCGTTGGTAAAGCCCCTGGCCGAGTCTTTAGCGTGTGATCTGACCTTTTCCCTGAATAATTACGCTTTGCCGGTGGTGACGCCCTATAGCGGTAAATATGCCGGCAGGGCAGTAGCCGACGGAAGATTTGATTTGAAAATGGATTATCGTATCGTCGGTAATAAACTTACCGCCAGTCATAAGCTGTTGGTACAGCATTTCGGTTTCGGTAATAAATTAGAAAGTAAAGACGCGTTGAATTTACCGTTCGGCCTGGCCGTGGCATTGCTGGAAGATCCGCAGGGCCGGATTACCATCGCCTTGCCGGTAACCGGGGATATGAGCGACCCGGAATTCCATTATACGCACCTTATCGGCCAGGTGATCCGGAATTTTTTTGTTAAACTGGTCACCAAACCGTTCGCTTTTATCGGTTCCCTGCTGGGTTCGGATAGCGGGACCGAAGACCTGGGCTACGCGCGATTTTCTCCGGGCAACAGCGATTTGTCCGAGGCGGAAAAAGAAAAGCTGCAAACCCTGATCGACGGCCTGGCCCAGAGGCCGAAGCTTGTTTTGGAAATTGACGGCGGATACGATCCGGAGGTCGATTGGAAGGCGATCAAAACCGACCGGTTAACCCATGATTTTGAAGCATTAAAGAGGGAATCGACCCGTTCGGAAAACTGGGTTTATCAGGAATTGTACCAGCGGCGTTTCGGTATCCGGGCCTTGTGGGCGATCGTTAAGAAATATAAGATCAGTGACGGCGTGTATGATAACCCGAACCTGAACGATGAGATCAGGCGGCGGATCATTGAAGACGCGCCGGCGGATAAAGCGGCCCTGGAGGTGTTGGCCGTGGCCCGCGCAAATGCGGTGTACGGTTTTATGGTTGCCGCCGGATTCGATTCCGCCCGCATCAGCCTGGGGCCGGTTCGCGTAACCCAAAGCAGTATGGGGCTGGTGCCGCTGGAATTTACCTTGACCGGGGTTGAACCACAAAGCTGAACTCCGGGGATAAGTTTTTGCCGGTTTTGCGCTTGACGGAGCGTGTTTTCCGCATTTTCTTGAATAAAAATTCCCGCCGATATACAATAAAGAAACATAGCAAGGCATCCCCAGATGCTGCCGGGATGCGGATTACGCCGACGAATGCCGGATAATGCGGTTTCGGCGATAACAAAGGAGTACGATATTCCATGAATCAGGCTCAGCTGGCTTTATTGATATTTTGTATTTCCTATGGGTTGTTTGTGGTGTTTCCGGTAAAAAGGCCGCATATCGCCGTAAGCGCGAGTATCCTGCTTATCCTGACCGGGATACTCTCGCTCAAACAGGCTTTTTGGCTAATTAACTGGAATGTGATGGGAATATTTGTCGGGACCCTGATCGTGGCCGATGTTTTTATGGCCAGCCGGGTGCCGGCGTTTCTGGCTGAGATTATTGTCGACCGGGCGAAAAACACCTGCTGGGCGATCCTGCTGATCTGTTTGCTGACCGGGTTTATTTCCGCGTTCGTGGAAAATGTGGCGACGGTATTGATTGTCGCTCCGATCGCTTTGTCCTTGGCGAAAAAACTAAAGATCAATCCGATGAACATGATGATCGCCATTGCCGTATCCAGTAATCTGCAGGGCGCGGCAACCCTGATCGGCGATCCGCCGAGCATGCTGTTGGCCGGATTTGCCAAAATGAATTTCATGGATTTTTTCTTTTATCGGGGCCGGCCGAGTATCTTTTTTGCCGTGGAAATCGGCGCGCTGGTTTCGTTCCTGGTGCTCTATTATTTTTTCCGGCACCTGAGGCAGAAGAATGAACTGGTTGCGGTTGAACAAATACGTTCTTGGGTGCCGACCGGGATCCTGGTGGTTTTAATCATCGCTTTGGCCGGATCTTCGTTCTTCGATCCCGGGTTTTCGTATATCGGCGGTATCCTGTGTATGATTTTTGGGTTAATCTCGATCGTCTGGGAAAAGGTGGTTAACCGAAAATCGGTCATCGCCGGGCTAAAAGCTTTGGATTGGGAAACTACTTTTTTTCTGATGGGAGTGTTTATTCTGGTCGGCAGTATCACCGTAACCGGCTGGATCGATGTCCTGGCCGGGTATTTGTCCGCTTTGGTCGGTACGAATATATTTTTAGGATATACTCTGCTGGTGTTCTTCGCGGTTATTCTGTCGGCGTTTGTCGATAATGTCCCTTTTCTGGCGGCAATGCTGCCGGTGGCGGTGTCTATGTCCGCTAAACTGAATATGCCTGCTTCGTTGTTCCTGTTCGGCTTGCTCATCGGTGCCAGTATCGGAGGAAATATTACCCCGATCGGGGCTTCGGCGAACATCGTTGCCTGCGGATTGCTCAAAAAGGAAGGGTATAAGGTCACGTTTAAAGATTTTGCCAGGATCGGCGTGCCGTTTACGTTTACCGCGGTAACTGCGGCGTATCTGTTTGGCTGGTTTGTCTGGAGTAAATAAAAAAACTATCGAATCGGAGCCGATGCATTATCTTACCGAGCACAATATTTTTATTTTTTTAGTTCAGATCTCCATTCTCCTGGCCTGCGCCCGGGGATTGGGAGAATTGTTCCGCCGCTGGCAGCAGCCCTCATTGACGGCGGAAATCCTGGTCGGGATCGTTTTGGGCCCGAGTATCCTCGGCCGGTTTTTCCCGGCATGGTTCAATGCGATTTTTCCCGCGGATATGGTCCAGCAGAATATGCTGGAGACGGTTGCCTGGATCGGCGTACTGTTCCTTTTGCTGGAGATCGGATTGGAGATAGATTTTTCGTCGGCGTGGAGACAGCGCGGGGACGCTTTAAAAATAGCCGTAACCGATATCGTTGTGCCGCTGACGATTTCTTTTGCCGCCTGTTTTCTTCTGCCGGACCATTATCTGGCCGATCCCGGCCGGCGTTTGTTTTTTTCTCTGTTCATGGCGACGGTGATGACCATCAGCGCTATGCCGGTTGCCGCGCGGGTATTACATGATTTAAAACTTCTGAAAACCGATCTCGGGTTTCTGATCATGTCCGCGTTGTCGGTGAACGATATTATCGGGTGGTTGCTGTTTACGGTGGTGTTGGGATTGTTTACCCAGGTTAATCTGGAAGTGCCGAGAATTTTGGCGCTTACCGGGGCAACGCTTGCGTTCGCGATC
>JAQULA010000190.1 GCA_028718845.1 Candidatus Omnitrophota bacterium | reverse complement strand
GGATTATTCAGGAAATGGTAGGTAAGACAGGAAAAATACTGTTTGTCCGGACAGGTATCCGCGTCGAAACAGGAAATAATCACATGGCCCAGGTCATACCCTTGCTTTACCAGGCGTTCTTTCACATAACGAGCGGCATAAGTCGCGTTCGCTCCTTTACCGGCGATTTCGCCTTCAATATCGCGCGGATGAATGACAATAACGATCTCTTTAAATTTTCCCTCGAACTTTTTTTTAATCGCGTTTAATTTTTCCCGCGCTCCGGCCTCGCGTTCCTCTCCGGCCAACACCAACATAATATTGCTCCGCGGATATTGCACCTCCTGTAAAGCGTTCAAACTTCCCTCCAGGACTTCGGCCGGCTCCTTATACATCGTGTACAGTACCACATGGAGGATTTTTTCAAAACGCAAAACCGATTGAACTTGCGCGCACCGCCCCAGCCAGTCGACATTCCGGCGGGAGGCGATACGATAATGCGCCATGACCAGCAGCACGCTCATGTACAACAACCGGCACACCCAGAACAACAGGTAGACGATAATAAGCACTGCCGCCTTAAACGGACTGGTAACGATCAACCAGAGAAAGAAAAAAATGATCCCCCAGCTCATCGCTCCGGGGATAATCTCAAAAAACCTTTTCATTACGCACCTTCTCTTGAAGCAGCGGCAGGAATTCGACCTTAAACAGAGAAAATGATTGCCCCTGCGGGATCATTCTCCTCACGTATAATGTTTCGGTACCCGAATCGTAAAAAACCTCGGAATCTTTTTCCCGCAGGCTCAGCACGGTAAAGGCGGCATCGCTGTTGTTGATATCCGAAGCCAGTACCCCCTCTCCGTCATAGACGATGAGATATTGTTCTTTCAACCCGACAAAAACATTTTTTATCGCATCTTTTGCGGTATACACCACGGTTACCGGCACCTCCGGATTCTGTCCGAAAAACGAAAGATTGACCATCCATACCGCATCGGCATTCCAGAACAGCAGTCGATTATTCGATTCGATAATCCCTTTGAGCGATTGCCCGGCGGCAAGCCCGATGTCGAACGAAGACAGCCTCTGAACGTTTTTAAAATCCTTTTCCATAAGAAAGATCCCCTGGTCGGTAAACAAAAATATTTTTTCCCCCAAAAGCCGCTTACTCAAAAAGAACTTATAGGTATTATACGGAAAACGAACCTTCTGCATTCCCTCGATCTTCGGAACCAGGACGACATCGATCGTTGCGACCGCGGAGGGCTTTACCTCCTGATAGAATTGATACGGATAAAACCCTTCTTTTTCCAACACGATATCGTAAATCCGCGGCATCAATTCGGTCAGCACACAGGGAGTAAGCTTATCTTCCTTGCTGTTATTCACCAAAAGCTGCGCGTTTTCCGGAAAGGTTTTAATCGAAATCGTGCCGGTCTTCAGGAACCTTTTCTCCCTGACGTCGAGTTTATACCCCAGGGAATAGAACACGATCATCGGCGTAAACACCGTGAACAGCGATAAAAATATCCAGAAAAAAAACTTTCTTAACGATAAGTAACGTTGTTCTTCCATTCTCACAACCCCTTTACGGACAAAAACAGCGGACATTTCGCTCCGGAGGGACCGGATACTGCAAAGTTGTTCTTATTGTACTGCGCCCGGCGAAACAAAGTCAATTGCTTTTCCGCTTAGTTTTCGCTTCCCGCTTCCGTCTTTTTCTTCTATTCTTTGCTTTCGTACCGGCTCCCCTGCCGGGTCCCGCGGCGCTGAAACTCACGCTCGATCGCGTCCAGGACCTTCTGCTTTTGGTTCATCCACTGCGGAGCGATCAGGATATCGGGACGCGCACTGGAAACCAGGCGCATAATCACGCATTCCGGATTCAGATATTCTAAAAAATCGCAGGCCAACCGCACATAGTCGGCTTCTCCCGGAAGGATTATCCTCCCCTGTTCATAGAGCCGCTGCGCCGGGGTATCGCTCAGAATATGGAAATTGTGCAATTTCACCGCGGCCACCGGCAGCGCGGCGACTGCCCGCGCGGTAAGCATCATCTCTTCCCCGGTCTCACCGGGAATGCCCAGGATCACATGGCTGCCGATCTTGATCTTTCGTCGCGCCGTCGCGACCACCGCCCGTTGAAACTGGGCGTAGGTATGCCGGCGGTTTAGCGCAACCAGGCTTTTTTCGTGAATCGTCTGCAATCCGTATTCGATCCAGACTTCATAATCGGCGGCATACGATTCAATTACATCCAGTTTATCCTCATCAATACAATCCGGACGGGTGGAAATAAACAATCCGGCAATATCGGGAAATTCGCGGATAACATCATACACCTCCCGTAAACGCCGCGGATCCGCATAAGTGTTGGAGGCATTCTGAAAATAAGCGATGAATTTTTCCGCTTTGAACCGCTGCCGGGCATAGGTTATCGACGAAGCGATCTGTTCCTGCAGAGAAAGCGTGGTTCCCGGAAACCGGGTAAACCCTTTTTCATTACAAAAAATACACCCGCCCCCGGCCAGAGTGCCGTCGCGGTTGGGACAATTGAATCCGGCATTGATACTGATGCGCTGGACCCGGCAATTAAACCGCTCGCGCAAATATTCACTGAACGAATAATAAGACTGCTTCATCATCGATTGCCGCGCTGTTGAGCGATCGCGTGGCTGAACACGGTACAGGCCATGGCCACATTCAAGGAAAGCTGCGCTCCCGGCATGGGGATATATACCCGCGCATCAAGATATTTCCGCACTTCTTCGGAAATACCGGTAGTTTCCGCTCCCAATACCAGGGCCAGCGGAAATGAAAATTTAATCGTGTTCAGATCATGGGCCTGCGCATCGACCACCGCTCCCATGACCCAGTAGCCCTGATTTCTCGCCGTCTTCACCGCCGAAGCCATGTCCGGCACCCGCGCAACCGGAACATAATTTTCTCCTCCGGAAGCGACATGAAGTACCGCATCGGTAATACCGCAGGCCGAGCTTTCCGGGATCACCAGCGCGAATCCGCCGAAACAAGCCAGACCGCGGATAATAACCCCCAGATTCTGGGGGTCATTTATCCGGTC
Organism: Candidatus Omnitrophota bacterium; assembly: GCA_028718845.1. Lineage (GTDB taxonomy): Bacteria > Omnitrophota > Gorgyraeia > B26-G9 > B26-G9 > JAQULA01. Next base: position 807 of record JAQULA010000190.1, on the reverse strand, counting down.
GAGAAAAACAAGAATCAACCGGCCGGGCCCCGCCTTTACCAAATCCGGGAAAACGGAGTAAGAAAACGGCGCCGTACGCGCAACAATACCCTGGACATTCCTGGTCCGCTGCATGTTTTCCAGCGTACGAGCCGGCACCCGTTCCACCGGAAGGGTGCATGCGTTAATCAAGGCCTCGATATGCGGAGCCTTGAAATTATCCTGAAGAAAAATTTTTTTAATACTCCGCGGATTGTGCCGCAATCGCTCATAAACGGAGTTTTTCCCATACAACTGCATGTATTTTTTCGTCATTATCCCGTCCTCTATACCCGGCCGTTACCTGCGTTGAAACGCCAGCAGCAGGATTTTTTGGATTAATTGCTCATAGGGGATCCCGGCTTTTTCCGCAGACTGGGCAATTTCATCATCCTTCCCCAGATTCGGGTTCGCGTTGGCCTCCAGAATATACACCAGCCCGTTCGGCGCCACCCGGATATCGAAACGCGCGTAACAATCCATATTCAAATAGCGGTAGGCCCGTTTACAGGTCTCGTCGATAACCGCTTCCACGCCTTCGGCCAATTTTCCGGCAAACACATTTTTTATGCCCCATTTTTTCCGGTACTGTTCGTCCCACTTTGCCTTATAGGTGGCGATGCGCGGTTCATCGTCGGGGCTGTTGCCGAACTTCATCTCGCGATGCGGCAGCACGATAACGCGCTTGGTCCCCATCACACTTACGTAAATTTCCCGGCCCTCGATGTACTCTTCGACAATGGCATCCATATGCATTTTTTCATGGATAAAGCGCACGCGCTCGGACAA
>JAQULA010000189.1 GCA_028718845.1 Candidatus Omnitrophota bacterium | reverse complement strand
AAGCAGTTTGGAGGCCGAAGACCGCAGGAGAGCAATCTCTCCGGCGGCGCCATCGCGATTGACCGTGAAAACAACTTCGATCGTTCCTTCCCGGTGCTGTTGCCGGGCAGATTCCGGATAACGGCGGAATTGTTCGATGCGCTGTTTAACCGTATCCTGATAACGCAGCATCGCGGCTTCCGCGGGATCGGTTGAATGTATTTCCCGGAGTAATTCGTGGCTCGGCTGGACCGAAACCGCCGCCGGAGCATCCAACGGCCGCTCCGGTTCGTCGCGCGGCAATGCCGCTTCCTGCGGCGGTATCTGCGGCTGTACCCCCAGCACGGTAATTTCCGGAAGCGTGCTTGCCATCGCTTCCGGAACCGGATCATCGGCCGGACGAATAACGGAAAACGGCCGGTGCCGGGCGAAAAAAAACTCACCCCCGGCACCGCCCAGTATCGCCAGATGCAGGCCGATGGACACTGCGATCATAACCGGCATTATCCGTTCCTGTTTCATCTCACTCCGTCAGAATGTTGCCCGTACCCCGGCAAAAACCGTTCGATCCGTGCCGTTGAATCCCCGGATCGGCTCATACGCCGCGTCAAAAATATTCTCGATTCTCCCAAACAACGACACATTCCCGCTCAGCGCATAACGGGCCGCAAGATCCACCACAATATATTTCTTGTTTTTATTATCGTTATACTGCGGCGCATCCAGGCGGCTGCCGACATAGCGGCCGCTGACATGCACATTCGCTTTTTCGGTGCAATCCCAGTCGCAATACAAGGCAACCTGGTTTTTCGGCCGGCGGCCGAATTCCCGGGCGGTATCGCTGTCGCGGGTTTTTGTATAAGTATAAGTGCCGCCGACATTGAAGGTTTTTGTCGCCAGCCATTTTGTCCCCAGTTCCACGCCGCGGGACGTGCCTTTGCGCAGATTGACAAATTGCCAGGTAATCGGATCGCTGTCGATCAGGTTACGGTAAGCATTATAAAAATAAGTCGCCTCCACACACACCGCGTCCTGGAACAGATACTGTTCGATACCGGCGTCGAACCCTTTGCTTTTTTCCGGGTCAAGGCCCTTATTGCCGTAAACGGCGTCATATAGTTGATAGATATTGGGCGCGCGAAACGCGGTCCCGTAATTGGCGCGCAGCCGGGTTTTCCAATCCCGCAGCAGATAAGACGTGGAAAGCTTATATGTCGTCGCCGCTCCAAACGACTCCTGGTCATCGGTACGGACTCCGGCGGTGACAAACACGTCCTCGACCGGATTAAGATGCGATTGAAAAAAATAGGCATTGGTCGTCAATTCCTGACGGTCGCTCTGCGCGTTACTCCACCAGGAAGTGCCCTGGGAAAACGACGCCCCCCGTTCTTCATCATACTCATAACCGAAGGTCTCGGTGTCGATATCGCCCAGTGACACATTATGCTGCCATTCGATTTTTTTGCGGTCGCCGCGAAAACGCGATTCGTCGTTTTCCAAAAGGTCCGATGCGTCGGCCGGGTCATGATCACTGCGGTCCATGGACATGAACGAAACCGCTAGCAGATGATTCCATTGTTCATTGATCGTTTGATTCAGCCCGATCTTCCCGGAAAACTGTTCCGACTCGTTGGTCCGGTTCGGATCGTCCTCATAGGCCCCGTCGTCAATGTCGAACTCGGCATAATTATAACGCATGACCGAAAAAATCTCGCTTTGCTCATCGAAAGCCGCCCCGACACGCAACGACAGCGACGTATCATCGTAACCGTCGGCTTCCGCGCCGTCCCGCGCCTTGGAAATCCCGTCGGAATCCAGACGCGAAACCGCCGCCGAATAATTAACCGGGCCGCTTTCGCCTCCGACACGCACGGATTCCTGAAAGGTAGAATGACTGCCCAGACCGGCGGAAACTTCTCCGGAAAACGGGCCTTGGCCTTTTTTGGTTATTATATTAATGACCCCGTTCATGGCATCGGAACCGTATAACGTGCTCTGCGGGCCGCGCACGATTTCAATACGGTCGATGTTATCGGTGGTCAAATGGGCGAAATCAAAATCCCGGGTTACTCCAATCGGGTCGTAGACCTCAACCCCGTCGATCATAATCAGGGTCTGCCCGCGCCGGCCTCCCCGGATATCGACCGAGGTGGTCCCGCCGTAAACTCCGGTCTGAGTCAGGGAAACCCCCGGCACATCCTGTAATATTTCATAAACAAATTCTTTTCCGGTTTTTTTAAGCTCGTCACCGGTAACCACCGTGGTCGTACTGCCGACTTCCCCCTGCAACTGCTCCGTGCGTGTTGCCGAAACAATCACCTTCCCCAAATCATAATCCTCGGCCTTGGCCGCACCGGCGGAATAGCCGCCTATCAGTAAACTTGCGATCGCGATATAAAAACATCTCCGTATGCTCTTGCTCACGTTCTCCTCCCTCGAGAGTATTCTCATCGCCGTCAATCGACCGGGCTCACTTACCGACACGAATCTCCACGCATCAAACACGAATGGACACGAATTAAATTCGTGCTTATTCGTGTGCCTGCCGATAGGCAGGTAATTCGTGATCATTCGTGTCGTAGTATTACCGTTGCGGGGCAGCGTTCCGGATCAAACGGAAACTTCCTCTGCCGGCAATGATGCATGGTTAATAATAATTATTACTATAACGCTACAGGCCACATGCCTCAGGCTTCAGACTGCAAAAATCTAAAACTTGAGAGAAGATGGAAGAAAAACAAACAGAAATGTTTTTTCTTCTCTCTTCTATCTTCCGTCTTCCATCTTATAAGCTCCCCCTCCTTTCCTTTGTTATATTATCGTTGGCTCCGGCGCAACAATCATATACGGCTTCCCGGATAACGGATGGTTCTGGATAATCACCCGGGTATGATACACCTGTTCGATCATTTCCGCGGTAAGAATATCCTGCGGCCGGCCAATGGCCTGCACCGCCCCCCGATTCAGCAGCACCAGCCGGTCGCAATACTCGCCGGCAAGATTAAGTTCGTGCAGGGTAATAAGCACCGCGATATTTTTTTTCCGCCGCAGCCGGCGCATGCAATTTAAAATTTCCACCTGATGGGCGATATCGAGATAAACCACCGGTTCGTCCAGCAGCAGTAATTGCGGCTCCTGAGCCAGGGCCTTGGCAATAACCGCCAGCTGCCGTTCCCCTCCGCTTAAAGCCTGGACATCGCGGCCGGCACAGGAGGCAATCCCGGCCAGCTCCATGGCTTCACGCACGGCTTCTTTATCGCGGCGGGATTCGCACAATTGCAGCCGCCTCTGATGGGGAATCCTTCCCAGGGCGACAAATTCCTCCACGGTCATTCCCGCGGGGATATACATGTCCTGAGCGACAACCGCTATGGAATGGGCCAGTTGATGCGCGGTCACGGCGGACAGATCAATCCCGTCAAATATAACACTGCCCTGACGCAGGGCCGCTACTTTCGTTATCGCCCGCAGCAGCGTTGTCTTCCCGGATCCATTCGGTCCGATAACCCCGACAATCTCGCTATCCCGGACCTCCAAAGAAATATTACGCAAAGAAAAATCGCCGTTATATCCGCAATGCACATTGGTAAGCTTCAGCATCTATACCCGCGCTCCTTGCCGTGATAATGCCGCGATAAAAAAACCTCCGCCGATAATCCCGGTAATTACCCCCACCGGCAGCTCCAGCGGCACAATGATCGAACGGGCAATCGTGTCCCCGGCAATTAAAAATATCCCCCCGGCCAGATAACTCAGGACCAATACCCGCCGGTGGTCCGCGCCGACCAGCGCGCGCACGCAATGCGGCACGATCAAGCCGATAAATCCGATCACGCCGGCAACGGCAACACTGCATCAGGTCAACGGCGAAGCCAGCAGAAAAAGCATCCGCTTCGCGTTTTCCACGCTGATACCCAGGTG
>JAQULA010000188.1 GCA_028718845.1 Candidatus Omnitrophota bacterium | reverse complement strand
CAAGTGCGCCATATGCAGCTCTTCAAGCAGCTGCCCCAGTCTTTTTTTTCTTTCCGCCCGCCGTAAATGCATGGTCTCAAGCACGGCCATAATATTCTCGGCCACCGTCAGCTTGCGAAATATCGACGGTTCCTGCGATAAATAACCGATTCCGCAGCGGGCCCGTTTATACATGGCCATATGGGTGATTTCCCGGTTATCGAAAAAAATCTTTCCGTTATCCGGGGTTACCAATCCCACAATCATATAAAAAGTCGTGGTTTTTCCGGCCCCATTGGGCCCCAGCAATCCGACGACCTCCCCCTTGCGGATGGAAATGCTGACCTGATTGACGATCTTTTTTCGTTTATATGATTTGGAAATCTTTTCGATTCGTAACAGATGGTCTTCCATGATAGTTTGAATATATCCTACTGGTTATACGGTGTAATGGTGTACCAGCGCATCCCATTTCCCCTGCGCTTTAAGAATAGCCTCGATAGTTTCCCGCACCGCTCCCTTGCCGGCATCCCTGGCGGTCACATAATCGACCGCGCTTTTCACCTCAGCGCAGGCCTGCGGCACACAAACCGACAAACCCGCGTTTTTCAGAACCGGCAAATCCGGCAAATCGTCTCCGATGTAGCAGATTTCATCCGGATGGAGTTTGAATTTTTTAAGCAAACCGCGAAAAACCTTAAGTTTATCCACGGCATTTTGGGCGACATACGTGATCCGCAGTTCCCGGGCGCGTTCCCGCAATCCGCGGGAGGATTTACCGGTAATGATCGCCGACTTTAACCCGGCCTTATGCAGTAAAACGAATCCGAACCCGTCATGCATATTAAACACGCGATAGGTGTCCCCGAAATTGCCGTAGCCGATAGACCCGTCGGTCATAACCCCGTCGACATCGACAACCACCAGTTTGATTTTTTTGGCTTTTTCCGTCATCATACTATGCCTGCTTTCAGTAAATCCTGAACATCGAGTAAACCCACCGGCCGTTTATGATTGTCCACCACCGGAATTTCATCGATCTTTTTTTCTTTAAGCACGCGCAAAGCCTCGACCGCCAAACATTCACCGTTTATCGTCACCGGATTTTTCGTCATCACCGCGGACACCGGCTTCGTCAGTATGGCCGCGTCGATCTCCAGATGGCGGCGGAGGTCTCCGTCGGTAAAAATCCCCGACAATTGTTTTTTTGCGTTAACGACACAGGCGCATCCGGCCCGGGAGCGGGTAATCTGCACCAGCACGGTCTTTACGCTCTCCCGTTCGGGCACGATCGGATTATGCGTTCCTTTGCGCATCAAATCCTTTACCCGCAGCAGTTTTTTTCCCAAACTTCCGCCGGGATGATAAAAAGCGTAATCCTCGATTTTGAAACCTCGCCGGATCAATACCGCCAGGGCCAATGCGTCGCCCATAGCCAGCGCCGCGGTCGTGCTAGCCGTCGGCGCCAGATTGAACGGACAGGCCTCTTTTGTGACCCCCACATTAATAACGATATCGCTGTACCGGCCGAGCATTGAATCCGAGTTGCCGGTGAACGCGATCAGAGTTACGCCGATTTTTTTTATGATCGGCAGCAGCCGGGTAATTTCTTCGGTTTGCCCGCTATTGGAAATAGCGATAATAATATCGTTCTTGGCGACCCGGCCCAGATCGCCGTGCACGGCTTCGGCCGGGTGCAAAAACAAGCTCGGTACGCCCAGACTGGCCAGGGTTGCGGATATCTTACTGCCAACGATTCCCGGTTTGCCCATGCCGGTAATTACCACCCGCCCGGAACAATTAGCGATGCATTCAACCGCCCGGTCGAAATCGGCGTTGATCCGCGGCAAAAGGTTCGTGATCGCCTTCGCTTCGATGCGCAGTACTTGTTTGGCCATTTTCTGAAAGCTCTTCTCAGCCACGAACAACCTCCCGTATTTTCATTGCCTTAACCAAGAGCCGCCGCAGTTCTTCCAGGGCGATCATATTCGGACCGTCACACAAGGCCCGGTCCGGGGCCCGGTGAACCTCCATAAACAATCCGTCGCATCCGGCCGCTACGGCACTCAGCGACAGGGTTTCCACAAAACCGCGTTCACCGGAGGACTGATTATTGGCCGCGGACGGCAATTGTACGCTATGGGTCGCGTCAAATACAACCGGATATTTAAATTTGCGCATGATCGGAATAGCCCGCATATCGCTGACCAGATTATGGTACCCGAAACTGGTCCCGCGTTCGGTAAGCACAATTTTTTTATTTCCGGCGCTTTCGATTTTTTTTACCACATTGCCCATGTCCCCGGGAGCCAGGAACTGGCCTTTTTTCACATTAATGATTTTCCCGGTCCGGGCGGCGGCAACGATTAAGTCGGTTTGACGGCACAGCAATGCCGGAATCTGCAGGATGTCCAGGACCCGGGCGGCAGCGGCGACTTCCTCGATTGAGTGCACATCGCTTAGCACGGGGATGTTCAGTTTCGTTTTGACCTTACTCAGGATCGCCAGTCCTTTTTTTATTCCCGGCCCCCGAAAAGAAGCCGCCGAGGTACGGTTGGCCTTATCATAGCTGGACTTAAAAATAAACGCTATTCCCAGCTGCGCGCACATCATTTTCAAGGCCGCGGCATGGTCTAAGCACATTGCTTCCGATTCGATAACACAGGGCCCGGCAATTAAAAACAGCCCCTTCCCCTGGGTTAAAGGCTGTTGTGTTTCCCGGAACAATCTATCTAAAAATAATTCCATAACTTTTTGTCTTACAATTCGTTCTGAGGTTAATTACCTTCGCGGCATGCCGGGCAGGCAGTGCACTCTATTTATGGAAATCTGTTTGTATTGTACACTATGGGTGGCCTTAGTTCAAGAGAAAAATAGGAAAAAACAGCCCTGGGGTAGTTTACCCCAGGGCTGTTAAGGCTGTTAACCTTATGGTTTAGAATGCCCGGTTTATTCCTCTTGAGCGTACTGCGTACTGCGATACATAAATCCGTTAGCGTCGTACCAGAATCTGGCCACAACATTTCTCTCCGGATTATACTGGATAATCTGCCGTCCGGTTGCATCGCAAATCGTAAGTCCGGTTTCCGTATTGTCGGAATAAGACCGGATCTGCGAAAGGAATCCATTCTCATTATACTGATACAACGACACTCTTCCGCCCTGAGTATAGGTACCGTCGGAATTCTTGGTCATGTTATACGTTTCGATTTGCTGTCCCAGCTCATTGAAGTACGTACGCGTAACCTGACTGGAATCCCAGGTTCCGTCGGAAACCGGGTTGCCTTCATCATCAAAGCTCTTCATTTCGGCATAACTCGTTGTATAAGCCAGGAATCCCTGCGCGGAATAAGTATAATCCTGTACCTTGGCGCCTTCGCCTTTGGTATTCCATACTTCGGTAGCCCGGCCGTGATCGTCATACTTCGTGTAGCTGGTTACCGTGCCGCTTCTGCCATAGGAACTGGTCTGTTCTACCGCGCCGAACGATGTATATTTGTTTGACTGGAGCAACGCTCCGCCGCTGATAGTACCGTCGCTGTTTACGGTGTAATTTGCCGTACCACCGGAGGTAAACTGGGTACCGCCGCCGGCATTTCCCTCATAGGTACCATCGGAAGCGTAATTAGGCGAAGTAGCGGTGTACATCTGATACGTATTCTGGGCCTTGGAATAGACATCGAACGTGGTGTAGGATGTCTGGATCCCGTTCTGATAAGAAATCGTCTGTTCCAACTGTCCGAATTCGTTATACATATACTCGGTTGTGGTCGCTCCCTTATGGTTAACCGCGACATCCGGTCTGCCGGTGGAATCATACAGCAGTTTGCCTAATGTCCGGCCGTTTTCACCGTAGTTAACCGTAGCGGAAACAAATCCGTTGCCATCATATTGATTCATCGATCTTTTTGAACCCAATTCATTATAGGTTGTACT
>JAQULA010000187.1 GCA_028718845.1 Candidatus Omnitrophota bacterium | reverse complement strand
GCGTGACATTGACAATACCCATAATGCGGGAACGCCGCCCCAGACGCAGCGTATAATCACGACACCGAAAGACCAATGCCGCATCCAAAAAATTCAGCAGAGCCGATCCTATCCGCGCGCAATTTTTTTTCTCTGCCGGCGGCAACCCCGCCTCTCGCGATAGCGCCGAAGCCAGACGGACCATGTTCCGGGATTCTCCATAGAGAAACCCTTCAACCGGTTCCCCGCGCCGCGACCGTACATTCCACTGCGCGTTAAACCGCAGCGCCTGCCCCGAGAGCGCCTGAGCCAGCCCTGCGGAAACTTTTTTAAGAACAATTCCGACGATGCGATATCGCGTATCGGGACCGGAAGATATTATCCCCGGCAGTGAAGGAATTACTTCGGCTATTTCCAACCCATCCTCATGACCGGCAGCTATGCCTGGGTTTCTATTTTTTTATCATCGGCCGGCGCCGACGGAGGAGCGTTATGCGTTCTCAATTCGGAGACCGGTTTGGGCATATCCGCAATTTCCTTCGCCGGCTCTTCCGCCAACCCAAGCAGTTTTCGGACTTCATTCGAATCAAGGACTTCCTTCTCCAGCAGCGCTTCCGCCAATTTCTTTAAATTATCCAGATTATCCGTCAGCAGTTTGCTCGCCTGTTCATAACAGGTATCGATCAGTTTGCGCACTTCCTGATCGATCATTACCGCGGTCTGTTCGCTGTAATTTTTCTCATCCAGGATATCTCTTCCCAGGAAGATCTGCTGCGGCCGGTGCCCGAAAGTCAAATGCCCCAGTTTTTCACTCATGCCGAATTCGCATACCATTCTTCTGGCACTGCGCGTTGCCATTTCCAAATCATTATGCGCGCCGGTAGTAACTTCCTCGAAAATAAGCTCTTCGCTGGCGCGGCCGCCGAGAAAAACGATCAAGCGTCCGATCAGCTCTTTCTTGGACATGATATAACGATCCTGCAGCGGCAGCTGCATGGTATAACCTAAAGCCGCGGTTCCCCGCGCGATAATCGATACTTTATGCAACGGATCAACCCCGGCAACCAGCATGGACAACAAAGCATGCCCGGCTTCATGATAGGCAACGATGATCTTTTCTTCCTTGCTGATGACCCGCGATTTGCGCTCCGGACCGGCGACAACCCGTTCGATGGAATCCTGCATTTCCTGCATTGTCACCGAATCATTATTCCGCCGCGCCGCCAGCAATGCCGCTTCATTGGCCAGATTGGCCAGATCCGCTCCGGAAAAACCCGGAGTCTGCCGCGCGATCGAATTCAGGTCGACCGATTTATCCAGTTTGATATTACGCACATGCACCTTCAAAATATCTTCCCGCCCGACCAGGTCCGGACGGTCGATAACGATCTGCCGGTCGAACCGGCCCGGACGCAGCAGCGCCGGATCAAGCACGTCCGGACGGTTGGTCGCCGCCATCAAAATAATCCCTTCCTGGGTATTAAAGCCGTCCATCTCCACCAAAAGCGCGTTCAAAGTCTGTTCGCGTTCGTCATGCCCGCCGCCGACACCGGCGAACCGCTGCCGTCCGACCGCATCGATCTCATCGATGAAAATAATGCTGCCGCGGCCGCTGACCTTGGAGGCTTTTTTGGCCTGCTCGAACAAATCGCGGACCCGGCTGGCGCCGACCCCGACAAACATCTCGACAAAATCCGAACCGCTGATGCTCAGAAACGGAACTCCGGCTTCACCGGCAACCGCCTTGGCCAGCAACGTCTTGCCGGTTCCGGGCGGGCCCATCAATAATACCCCTTTGGGGATCTTCCCGCCCAGCTTCTGAAATCGTTTCGGATCCTTCAAAAATTCAATAACTTCCTGCAACTCTTCTTTGGCCTCATCGACCCCGGCGACATCCTTAAACGTAGTCCGCACATGATGCTCGCTCATCTGATGCACCCGGCTTTTCCCGAATGAAAATAACCGGTTCCCTCCGGCCTGCGAACTGCGGTACGCGAACCAAATCAGCATTCCTAAAATAAACAGCGGCCATAACAGGCTGACCACATTCAACCAAAAAACATTGGATTGACGGATAACAAAATTGTCCACGTTTTCACGCAGAACCTTGATCAAGTCCGGGTCGTTAACCGGCAATGCCACCGAAAACGATTTTCCATCGCGCAGCACCACCACGGCCCGGTCCTCGCCCAACTCGACACTTTGAATGTTCGGAGTGATTTTATTACTCTGCACCAAGGAGAAAAATTCCGAGTAGGTAACCTTCTGTTGATTGCTCTTGTCCATCTGTTCCGCGGCCACCCCCATAAAGAAGAGCACGGTGAGCACGATAAAAAACGGCGTAAGCAGACGATTTGCCGGGCTGGCATCTTTATTTTTCTTCGGCCGAACCGGCTTTTTGTTTTCATTCTTCCGAGGCTGATTATCCGTACTCATACAAATACCCCATTTCGCTTTGCGTATATAATAACCACATGTGGTTCCGGACATTGGGAACATCCGGGAAAGGCGTGAACATCCTAAATTCTAGCAAAAGATTTTTTAAATAGCAAGCTTTTTCCCGATAGCCCGCCCGACGGTTGCAGCGGCACAATAGCTTTATTTTACTGTAGATACGGCATCCCGGATCCAATGACAGAGTCATTCGCGAAAGCGGCCTTAACCGCGGAAAAAACCGGAAGGAACTACCGGAACAACAAGGAACCGACAATCATACCTGCGGCAATAAATAATACTTCGACAAAAACGACCGCATACCCCTGAATAAGACGAAGCTTATACACCACTTTCACCAGGCGCGCTTCAATATCCAGGAGACGAATACCGCCCAGCACAAAAACCAGTATCCCCGCGGTCGATTCATGCCGGTCAAGAAACGCGATGTAAAAAAATCCGAGCCCGACCCACCAGGGAATAACATAGGACCGGCACAAAAAATTACCGAAAAAATCCGTATCCAGCGGTTTGCCTTTGATCCGGATCGTTCCGGCATATACGCTGTTTAAAAACCAGCTCATCGCGGCGGTCAGAAAAATGAGCATTACCCACAGCCCGAAAATAACGGCAACCGCCCGCAAAAAGGTTACTTCAACATTCGGATGAACGAATGTTTTCAGGCCGAACAATCCCACCCCGACCAAAAAAACGGAAGACAGCGACAGCGAACCGACCGCGGAAAACGCCGTCTTGGCATTTACGGATTTTTTAAATACCGAATCCGGGAATAAAACCGCGAGAAACCCGTTAAAAAAATCGTACCCCATATCACTCCGATCGCCTTACGGCGGTTAATGGCAGCATCCGCCGCCGTGCATGCACGCGGGCGTACTGCACGGGCCTTTCTGGGCGCAATAATCCTGTTTGCTTTTTGCGCCGGTGGACACGAATCCGCTGGAAATCTTTTTCGTCATTTTCGTGCTTCCGCAGGCGCGGCAGGCAATGGTCACTTTGGCCTGGACCACCCCCACCAAAAACTCGCTGATTTTCCCGCAATCCTGACACTGATATTCAAAAATCGGCATATTCACTCCTTATCGATTACTGGTCGCTTTACCCTTTACGCATCTTCTTTATTCCCCGGCTACCGGGACGCCGCTCTAGACCGCGCCGGCTTAACGTGTCCTGACGATTCATCGGCAATACCGGTTTGCTCCGCCGGTCATAAACACTAACCACCGGCAACCGCAACGCCGTAAAACAATGTTTGATCCGCCGCATTGCCGATATCGATAACGGGGCGCAACCACACGGCCGCAGCGGTGTATTGATGTACACGATATCCGGAGAAAGCGCTGCCGCCAGCCCGGCGATCGCCGCGGCAGAATTCCGGTTTTGTTCAACAAACATTATCTGCAACGCAAATATACCCCGATACCCGCACCGGAATCGACGCAATCCCCGCATCAAAGCTGAGAATGTGATCGTGCGATGCGGCCGATTAATGATTT
>JAQULA010000186.1 GCA_028718845.1 Candidatus Omnitrophota bacterium | reverse complement strand
TGATGGTAAGCGCGATGGGTCAGCACGCGCTGGTAGTCGAGGCGATACAGGCCGGGGCGAAAGATTTTGTGACCAAGCCTTTTCAGCCTTCTCGGGTTATTGAAGCGGCAAAACGCGTTCTGGAAAGTTAAACCAATCGGAATCCGGGTTGTGCCGGACTTATCGTCCGGAGGCAGGCTACTTTGCTTAAAAAAAATATTGTTCTTAACGAACGACAGCAGGATGTATTACGCGAGATTGCCAATATGTGCGCGGGAAACGCGGCGACCTCGCTTTCTCAGCTTTTAAATAGAAAGATTGAGATGAACGTTCCCAATGTTCATCTTTTGCGTGTTGAAAATGTTCCCGATGTCGTCGGCGGCGCGGAAAACCTGGTGGTGGGTATTGTATGTCAGGTTTTCGGAGATGCTCCGGGAGTTATTCTCCTGCTGTTCCCACAGCAGGACGCGCGCAGTTTAGCCGGAATTCTTACCGGCCAGAAAATAAAGAACGGTATCCTGACTGAAATGGATCAATCGGCAATAAAAGAAGCCGGTAGTATTTTGGCCGCGTCGTATTTGAATACGCTTTCCGGGTTTACCGGGATCAACCTTATTCCTTCCACTCCCGGGATTGTCATAGATATGGCCGGGGCTTTGATCGATTATATTTTAATTGAATTATCGGCGGTTTGCGAATATGCGCTGCTTATCGATTCTAAATTCGTCGATGCCGATAAAAGTGTGCGGGGGAATTTTTTCCTATTGCCTAATCCCGGAAGCCTCGAAACAATTTTAAAGGCTATTGGAGAATAATATGAGTTTGAACGATATTTCGGTTGGAATGGCGGAAATTAAAATAGCGACGGCGCCGGCAGTGCTTTCTTCGTTGGGGATCGGTTCTTGCGTGGGAGTGACGTTATATTATGCCCGATTAAAGCTCGGCGGACTGGCGCATATTATGCTCCCGGATATTGAGGCGGTGAAAAACCGGTCTAACCGGGCTAAATTCGTGAATACGGCACTACCGGATTTAATCGCTAAGTTGGAAGAGATGGGCGCGGACCGGCGTTTTGTAAAAGCGAAAATAATGGGCGGCGCCCATATGTTCGGTTTTTCGGAAAACAACCGGATCTTCAATGTCGGCAGCCGCAATGTGGAAAAATCCAGGGAAGTACTGCATCAACTTAAGATTCGTATTGTGGGAGAAGATACCGGGGGTAATCACGGCCGGTCTATTTATTTCGATTTGGAGACCGGCGAGGTTCGGATTCGAACGATCGCGCATGGTGAAAGTAACCTATGATAAAAGTATTGATTACCGACGATTCTGCATTGATGCGCAGGCGAATCAGCGATATCCTGAGCTCCGATAAGGAGATTGAAATTATAGATGTTGCCAAGACCGGGGCGGAAGCGATTAAAAAAGTAGTACAACTGCACCCGGATGTGGTGACCATGGATATGGAAATGCCGGATATCGACGGGTTGACGGCATTGACCTATATCATGAATGAGTTTCCCACGCCGGTGGTCATTATCAGTGCCAATGTTACCGCCGGCAGTACCAATGCGTTAAAGGCTTTGGAACTGGGGGCGGTGGAGATTGTTCCCAAGCCGAGCGGTGAAATTTCCCTGGATATCGATACGGTCGGTCAGGATATTATCCGTAAGGTAAAGGCGGCAAGTAAGGTCAATGTCCGCCAGATTCGGGAGGTTTTAAACCGGATATCCCGTAAGGCCCAGCCGGACAAACCGGTAGCGTCGAACCTGGATAAGATTGTTGCCATTGGAGCTTCGACCGGCGGTCCGCAGGCGATTAAGGAAATTCTCCCGTATTTTTCAGAAGACATTCCGGCGGCTTTTCTTGTGGTTCAGCATATGCCGGCGGCGTTTACCAAAACCATGGCCGAACGTATAAATTGGGTTACCAAGATAGAGGTTAAAGAAGCGCAGGAGGGAGACATTATCCAGCCCGGATACGCTTATATTGCTCCCGGCGATTATCATATGATCGTTGTCCGTAACAATGAGGATGCCGTGATTCGTCTAACGCAGGATCCGAAGGTCAACAGCGTCCGGCCGTCGATAACGGTGATGATGCGCTCGGTGGCCGAGTGTTTCGGCCCGCGCACGATCGGGGTGTTGCTGACCGGGATGGGGCAGGATGGGGTTGAAGGGATGCGCAGTATAAAACGGGCCGGGGGAGTGACCTTTGCCGAAGATGAATCGACGTGTGTTGTTTTCGGTATGCCGCGGGTCGCGATTCGTGAAGGAGTAGTGGATGTGGTAACTCCGCTGTCGCATATGGGGCTTGAAATAATGAAGAATATTAAAAAACAATGAGGATGGGGGAAACATGGGAGTAGAACAATATCGTGCCTTGTTTGCCACGGAATCGGAAGAACACCTGCAAATCATAAGCAATGCGGTATTGAATCTGGAAAAAGATCCTCATAATACCGAAATTTTGAATGAAATTTTCCGCAGCGCGCATACCTTAAAAGGCATGTCGGCGACAATGGGCTTTGAATCACTGACCAAGCTTACCCACAAGATGGAAGATGTTTTGGATGTGTTTCGTTCCCAGAAGCGTTCGGTTACCGGTGATGTCGTCGATATTTTGTTCCGGTGCCTCGATATGCTGCAGATGCTGCTGGAAGAAGTTAAGACCCAGAAAAATCTTAATCTGGATATCAGTGCTTTGTTGGTTGAGCTGGAAAGTGTTATACCGGCGATCAATTCCGCGGCGAAACAAACTGTTGCCGAATCGGATAAAGAAATCTGTTTGACGGCCATGGAAAAGCAAAATTTGAGCGTGGTCAGCCGGGATCAGGATGTAAAGCTTTATACGCTTAAGGTTTATCTTTCCCCCGATTGCCAGCTTAAATCGGTGCGGGTTTTTATGATTTTTGCCAAACTGGATGAAATGGGAGAAATAGTAAAAGCCGTTCCTTCGGTCGAAGACCTGGAAATGAGCCGTTTCGACCGGTTGTTCAGCGTGCTTTTTTTAAGCAAGGTTCCCAAAAAGAAAATAGAAGAAGTCCTGAAGAAAATAATGGAAGTGGATCGTGTGGACGTCGGCATTATTAAGGACGTTGCTCAAATTCCGGAAGAAAAAGAGCCGGAGTCTTCCGCGTCTGCCCCGGATGCCGTCCAGGCGGCAAAAGCGGTTCCCGGTCGCGATTTGATCCAGCAGATGGGATTTAAAAAAATTCAAAGCATCCGGGTCAGTACCCAGAGACTGGACAAATTAATGAATTTTGTCGGGGAGCTGGTTATCTCCAAGATCCGGCTTATGCAGATCGCCCAAACCCACCAATTACAGCCGTTGAATGAAATTTTAACCAATATCGACCGTCTTACCAGCGATTTGCAGGATGAAGTGATGCAGGCGCGGCTTATTCCGATGTCGCAGGTTTTCGACCGTTTCCCGAGAATGGTGCGGGATTTGGCTCATACCGAAAAAAAACAGATAAATTTTGAGGTAACCGGAGGCGAAATAGAATTGGACCGTACGGTGCTCGATGAAATTGCCGATCCGCTGGTGCATCTTTTACGCAACAGTATCGATCACGGGATCGAGTTGCCGGAAGAACGCAAGAATGCGGGTAAAAATCCGGCGGGCACGGTGCGTTTAGGCGCCCGTCGTGAGCGTACCTATGTTTTGATCGAAGTTTCTGATGACGGAAAGGGAATCGATCCGAACCTGATGCGGGTATTGGCGGTGAAAAAAGGATTTATGACGGAAGAGGACGCCAGTAAATTAAGCGATAAAGAGGCGATTGGAATTATAACGCTGGCGGGATTCAGTTCCGCGGAAACGATTACCGACACTTCCGGCCGCGGCGTGGGAATGGACGTCGTAAAAATGAAAATAGAATCGCTGGGCGGCACGCTTTCGTTCGAGTCGGAATTGGGCAAAGGCAGCCGGTTCCATCTTAAACTGCCG
>JAQULA010000185.1 GCA_028718845.1 Candidatus Omnitrophota bacterium | reverse complement strand
TTTACGCGAAGCTGTTCAATAAGAAAACCCCGCTGGTTATCGGCTGGGATTTGACTTACCGGTGTAATTTCCGATGTAAATATTGCGGTATCCCCGATTCCGGTAATTATCCCGAATTGTCGACGGAAGAAGTTTGTTCCGGGATAGCGCAGCTGCGGCGGATGGGAACCCAGCGGATCCATTTCGGCGGGGGAGAGGTTCTTTTAAGAGATGATCTCGGGGAAATCCTGGCGCTTTGCCGGAAAAATAATATTACGTCGGCGGTGCTGACCAACGGTTTCCGGTTCGGGGAACGATTGGCGGATTTACAATGCGCCGATCTGGTGAAGATCAGTTTTGACGGCGATGAGCCGGTTCATGATGAATTGCGCGGGAGCGGTTCGTTTAAAAAAGTGATCGAGGCCGTTTCCCTGGCCCGGAAATCCGGTATCGCCGTGGCGTTCAGCACCACGCTGAGTACGCACAATATCGATCAGATCGATTTCATCCTGAGGGTTTCCCGGGAATTGCGGGTTCCGGTGAAATTTCAAACCGTAAATGAATTTCTGTCGGGAAATCAGGATATCGCCGCGATGGTTATTCCCGCGGAACAGCGTAAAAAAGTGATGGCCGGATTGATCGAAGAAAAGAAAACAAATAAATATATAATAAATTCCGAACCGGCCCTGCGCTACCTGCGGGATTATCCGCGAACGAAAAAAATCGGGTGCGGCGCGGGACGGATTTACGCGCGGATAACGCCGGACGGCCGTTTTTATCCGTGCCAGATGATGAAAAAAAACGCTACGGCCGCGGCGTACCCGGATGCCGGCGTTAAAAAACTGTTTGAAAGCTTAACCTGTTCCGGGTGCGCGCACTGTATGTGTACCACGACGCTGGAACTTAACATGATATATTCTTTGCTCCCGAAGGCGATTATCAACGGGATGAAAAAATTTTAAGACCGCCGGGAGCGTTCCGATGCTCCGGCGAATCGAGGGGTGGGTGAGGCAGCGATGCGGTGGAAACGGCCGGTAAACGGGTATGTGTTTGTCGTCGTATTTTCGCTGCTGGTGACGTTTTATGCCCAATTCTACTTTTTAACCCACCGGTATTCCGCCCCGGAAGATGTCCGGGAAGGGATGATCTGGATGGCGCACCAGAAAGACCCGGCGCTTTTTAAAGATGACCTGCTCCTGGAATATGAGAATTGGAAAACCCCGGCCGGGATGAAGGCGTTGTATTATATCACCGGCCGGTTTTTCGACCCTTTGGCGGTCGTGAAACTGCTGCCGTTTTTTCTGTGCGCGGCCGCCGCGGTTTATAGTTACCGGTTGGGTACTCTGCTGAAGAACCGTAATGTCGGGGTGCTGCTGTCGGTTTTGGTGGTTTTAAACGCGTGGTGCCGGGAACTTTCGTTCAATTATTGCGCGGTCTGGTTTGGCGATGCCAACGCCGGGGCGTTCGATCCGCTGTTATGGATAATGTTCTTTTTTTATTTCCTCAAGAAGGATTTTTTTAAAACCGCTTTAGTCATGGCCGCCCAGTCCCTGATATATCCGCCGTCGCTTCTGGTGGCGACGGCCGCTTATGGTATCGGGGCAGTCACCGGTTTTGCCGGAAAACCGGTGGGTGCGGTTGCCGGAAAAAGATTGCTTTATCTTGCCGTTGTTATCGCGATTGCCTTCAGTACGGTATTTTTTAAATATGGGAATCCTTCCCCGCGGCTGGGGAGGGGGTTTACGCTGAACGAGATGAAGCAGATGCCGGAGTTTTTCCCCGGGGGAAGGACTCCGCTTTTTTACCCGGATTTTTATCAGCGCATTGCCAACAGCCGGTCCGGGTTGGGGCTGGGCGGATTTAAGATCGGTTTGTTGTTTGCCGCGCTTTTGCTGGCCATTCCGTTGGGGAGAAAAGCCTGGGAGCTGCCCCCGGCGTTGTGGATAATATTGTTTTCAAGTTTAGCTTTGTTTTTTTTAGCGCAGGTGCTGCTGTTGAAGTTGTATGATCCGGAACGGTATGTTCGTTACCCGGGGGTCATTATGCTGCTTATTTTTATCTGCCTGAATATCGACCGGATTATCACCGGGTTTGTCCATAAGTCCCGGGACCGGACCGCGCTCTACGCGCTGTGCTGCGCGATGAGTTTTTTGATCTATCTGCCCGGACTGCAAAATGTGTATTCCTGCGGGAATGATGATAAAAATGACGTCCGGCTTTATGATTTTTTGTCGCAAAGCTCCCGCGACGCGGTTTTTGCGGCCCATCCCGCGGTTATGGACGATGTGATCGTTTTCTGCCGGCGCAAGGGCCTCGTATCCGGAGAAACATCCGTGCCGTATTTGAAAAATTATTACGCCCAGATAAGTATGCGTACCGGTGATTTTTTCAGCGCATATTATTCGGATTCCGCCGCTGCGGTTTACCGGTTGTGTAAAAAGTACAAAATCGATTACCTTATTTTGTATCACCGGGATTTTTCCCGCGACTACCTTAACGCCGGGCGATATTATTATGCCCCGTTCAACGAACATATTAAGAAAATACTGGCGGAAAATCCCGGCCGGCGCTTCGGCGTGTTCGCGCTTCCTGAGGAGAGCATTGTCTTTAAGGACCGAAAGTACACGGTATTTGACTGCCGGGGCTTTAACCGTGAAGAAGCCGGCGGGAACAGGGCGGAAATGTTCACAACCGAGGAGCCGTTACCCACTCTATAAAAGATGCGTATTGCCTTAATTTATCCCCCATATAAACATAAAATTTTTTCGGAAAACCTGGAAGTCGTCGATGATGAGTTCTGTTCGGCCCCGCCGATCATATTGGCCTATGTAGCGGCGATCCTGGAACGGAGCGGCCATACGGTAATGATCGTCGATGCCCAAGTGCTTAAGATCGATATGAACGAAACCCTGTCGAGGTTACGGTCGTTCAATCCGGACCTGCTGGGGTTTCGGTCGGAAAGCTATCATTTCCCCGATGCCCTGGAGTGGATGCGGTTTTTGAAATTGCAGCTCGGCAAGCCGGTATTTACCGGCGGACCGAACCTGTCGCTGTATCCCCGGGAGACCTTAGCGCATGATCAGATCGATTTCGGTATTATCGGCGAAGCGATAGACTCGCTGCCGCGATTGATCCGGGCACTGGAGAATAAGCAAGACCTTGCCGCGGTCCCGGGAATTGCCTACAAACGGCCGGACCGGACGGTTTTGGTCAATGCCGCGGCTTCTGTTCCGGTTGATTTCGACGCCTACCCGTTCCCGGCTCGGCATCTTCTGCCGAACGACAAATACTACTCGTTCATTTCCCAGCGGAAGAATTTCACGATCATGCTTACCGGTACCGGCTGTCCGTACCGTTGTAAATTTTGCGCCATTCCGCATGAGTATCGCCGGCGTTCGGTGCGGAACGTGCTGGCGGAGATAGAAGAATGCTATAAGCGATACTCCGTGCGCGAAATCGATTTTTTCGATGCCGCGTTGTTTGTGGACCGGGAGCGGACCCTGGAATTGCTCCGGCAGTTAAAACGTCTCGGGCTGGACCTGGAATGGTCCTGCCGGTCCCGGGTCGACATCGTCGATAAAGAAATTTTGAAGGCCGCCGCGGATGCCGGCTGCCGGCAGATCTATTACGGCATTGAATCCGTCGATCAGAAGATCCTGGATTCGATGGGGAAACGGATCTCGGTCGGCGACGTGAAAAATGCGATTAAACTGACCAAAGGATGCGGTATCCGTACGATGGGTTTTTTTATGGTCGGGAACGAGGGAGATACTCCCGATTCGGTCCGGAAAACGATTGATTTCGCCAAGTCGCTCGATTTGGATTTTGTTCAGGTTTGTCAGGTCATCGCCAAACCGGGGACCCCTTTGCACCGGCAGATAAGCGAAGCGACCAGAGTTGATCTGTGGAAAGAACACATCCGGGGTAATTTTCTGTCCCGGCGTTTGCCGACTCTGTGGACCGGGTTGACCGAGGCCGAGATTCGCGCCCTGACCCAGGAATTCTATTTTC
>JAQULA010000184.1 GCA_028718845.1 Candidatus Omnitrophota bacterium | reverse complement strand
GCGGTAATCCCCCGCCCCTCCAGCTCCTTATTCGTTCCCTCGCCGAGTACGGCAATACGCGCCCGGGCGAACAACCGCGCGTCCTTGCGATGCTTTTTTAAAATATCGAAACAGATTTCCACCGCGCTCCGGCTGGTAAAGATTACCCAATCGCTATGCGCCAGCTTCTCCAGTACCAGCCGCTCATCCAGTTTTTTCTCCCGCACGACCTCGATCAGCGGATAAGTAACGGCCTGCGCCCCTTCCTGCTCCAGGCATTGGCTGAGTTCCCGGGCCAGAGAACGCGGACGGGTAATCAATATCTTTTTACCGAATAACGGTTTTGTCTCATACCAATTAAGCTTTTCTCTTAACCGCACCACCTCTCCGATAATAATGATCGCCGGATGGGTTATCCCTTTAAGCTTCACCGCCGCCGCGATCGAAGCAATGGTCGCGGTTACCGATCGCTGTGCCGGCAGAGTTCCCCACTGCACCACACACACCGGAGTGTTCTTTTTCATGCCGTGCGCCATAAGCTGGCCGGTTATCGCCTCCAGCCTGGCCATGCCCATAAATATTACCAGGGTTCCGTTCAACCCGGCCAATTGCCCCCATTCGACATCGGTGACCGATTTTGTCGGATCCTCATGGCCGGTAACAAAAGTTACCTGCGAAGCCACCCCGCGATGGGTCAGCGGTATCCCGGCGTACGCGGACACCGCGAATCCGGAACTTACTCCCGGAACGATCTCAAAACTGATCCCGGCCTTGAGCAGCGCCAGCGCTTCCTCCGAACCGCGGCCGAACAAAAGCGGGTCTCCGCCCTTGAGCCGGACGACCACACGATGCCGAAGCGCCTGTTTACACAACAGCGCGTTAATCTCTTCCTGCGACATACTGTGGCGTCCCGGTGATTTTCCGGCATAAATAAGCACGGCTTCCGGCTTACGGTATTCCAACAGAGACGGCGACATCAGCTGATCATAGATGAGCACATCCGCCCGGCGGATGCAATCAACCGCCGCCAGGGTAATCAGCCGCTCATTACCCGGACCGACCCCGACTAAAAATACTTTTCCTTTGTTCTTTTTTATCATAGCCTTATATTCCCTGATTACTGTTTTTCCCCGAACAATCCGATAAATGTTTCCACTACATCCGGATCAAATTGAGTCCCGCTGCAGCGGCGCAACTCCTGCATCGCCGCCTGACTGGATAAAATCTGGCGGTACGGCCGCTTTGTGGTCATTGCCGTGTACGCGTCGCATACGGACAGAATACGCGCCCCGATCGGAATCCCCGCTCCGCGCAATCCTTCCGGATACCCCGAACCGTCGTACCGCTCATGGTGAAAAAGAACCATCGGCACTAATCGATTATCGGTATCGATATGGCGCACGATACTTGTCGAGACGATGCTGTGCAATTTGAGTTTTACCAATTCATCCGGGGACAACGCTTCTTTCTTCAACAAAATCTGCTCGCTGACCGCGATTTTACCGATATCATGCAGCAACGCGGCACAACGGATGATCTCCACCTCTTCCTTGGACAGCTTAATTTTTTGAGCTACTTTGGCCGCATATTCGGCCACGGCCTCGGAATTGCCTTTGTAGGCAAAACTTTTTTCCTCGATCGCCTTCACCAGCGCCGTAACCGCTCCCAAATAATTTTGCTTGAGCTTCAGATAGCGGGTGGCATTTTCGATGCACCGGGCCACTTCCTGGCTGATCGTCGCGATCCGCTCCAGGACCTCAGCGGAAAGGGTTACCGGCTGCCGGCCGGCGAACAACACCAGCCCGACCACGGTAGTCCCGACACTCAACGGAAATAAAAACAACGACGCTAAATCCGGCACCGGGATCTGCCGGATAATATCCGGAGGAGTTTTAAGCTGCGGGATCAATACCGCGTTTCGTTCCACGACAAGTTGTTCATGCATTTTTTTATCCAGACGAAACCGTCTTTCGCCCAAATATTCCAGCGTCCGGTCAACCCCGTATATCGCGCCGAAAAAAAACTCAGAGGTATCCTGATCCCGAATGATAATCGCGCACACATCCATCCGGGCCACTTCTCCGAAATACTGCGCGGCCAGGGTTGAAAGGCTGTTCAATTCGACGACCCCTTCCATCTCTTTACTGATCTGGTAGAGTAACGACAGGTTATCCAACAACCGGGACTTTTTGGAATTCGATTCAAGTTCGGACAGGGCCGTATTGATCGATGAAAGCAATTCTTCGACATCGAACGGCTTGGTAAAATAAGAATAGGCTCCTTGTTTCATCACGCTTACCGCGGTATCAACCGTGGCAAACCCGGTAACCATAATTACGATAGTCTCCGGATAGCTTTTTTTTATTCGCCGCAGCACCTCGACTCCGTCGATATCCGGTAATTTCAGATCCAGGATCACCACCTGAAAACCTTCACTCATCCAGTCCAGGCCCTCTTTCCCGAATGACGTGTTCCGGACGGAAAATCCTTTTGCCTGCAGGATCGCCATCAATGATTTCGCGGCCAGCGGTTCATCATCGATTACCAGTATCGATATTTCCCTGTCTTCCATATCCCGTAATCACCCCTTAGCTTTGCGGTTTTCCAAACCAGGTTTCGCGGTACGGCGGCGGATAAGCGCACGGATTTGCCGGGCCAACTGCCGTCCGGCCCGTTCGGGTTCTTTCACCCTGCCGGATACCCGACTGGTAACCGCGTGATTTCCCCGATAGGCCACCCGGCCCATAAGCTGTAGTCCGGCCCCTTGTACCTTCGCAAACGCGGCAATCGGAACGCGGCATCCTCCGCCCATGGCTTTTAAAAATTCCCGTTCGGCGGTTACGGCGATACGCGTCGGACGATGATTCAGCCGGCTGACAACCGCCTGCATCCGCGCATCATGCTTGCGTACTTCGATACCCAGGGCTCCTTGTGCCGGCGCCGGACATATCGTATCCACCGGTATATACTCGCTGATCCGCTTTTCCCAGCCCAAACGCTGGACGCCGGCGGCGGCAAGAACGATCGCGTCGTATATGCCGCTCTCCAGTTTCTTCAGGCGCGTATCCAGATTCCCCCGGATGTCACAGACCCGTAAATCCGGCCGGAATGCCTGTATTTGGGTCTTGCGGCGCGGACTGGATGTACCGATCCGGCTTCCTTTTTTCAGCGCCGACAGCGACAGGTTGTCCCGGGAAATCAAAACATCGGCCGGATTCAGGCGCCGCGGTACCGCGGCTATTTCCAAAACATCCGGTAATTCTACCGGGACATCTTTCATGCTGTGCACCGCCATATCGATACTGCCGCTGAGCAAAGCCTCTTCTATTTCCTTGACGAACAATCCCTTGCCCTGATTTTCCGGCCAGGATTTCAGCCGGTCGCCGCTGGTAATAATCCCTTTGAGCACAAAACGGTAGGCGGGAAATAACCCCCTAAGCCGGGACACGACTATTTTAGTTTGAGTCAGAGCCAAAAGACTTTTCCGCGTGCCGACTACAATTGTTTTTTTACTACGCATTAGGCAACAATTCCTTCAACCGGGCTTCCATCCTCACCAGATGGGCTTCGATCATATGCTCGATTTTTTCCGCTTCTTTCATGCGTTCCCCGATATTCGCGTCCTTGACCTTTTGCAAATCGTCGAGATTATACACATAGACGTTCTCAACACTATTCGCCTGCGGATCGATATTGCGAGGCAGCCCCAGGTCGATGAAAAAAATCGGGCGTTGTTTGCGTTCAACGATCAACTGCCGGACCATCTCCCGGGAAACCAGCATATGCGGCGAACTCACCGAGCTGATCACGATATCCGCTTCGCACAGCGCTTCGGAAAATTTTTCAAACGGAATCGCCGTTCCGTTCAGCGTTTCCGCCAGTTTCTGGGCCTTTGAAAATGTCCGGTTGGCGACCAGCACCATCGAAGCGCCTTTGCTGTGGAAATGTTTCGCCGAGAGTTCGCCGATTTTCCCCGCTCCGATAATGAGGATCTTTTTGCTGCACAAGTCCTCGAATAT
>JAQULA010000183.1 GCA_028718845.1 Candidatus Omnitrophota bacterium | reverse complement strand
CCGTTTTCTTTCCCCCAGTAAGAGCCGATTTTATACACGCTCGCCAGAAGAATCATCAGAAAAACCGTTCCCGCATAAAGAGCGGCATTGGGAAGAATCGCCCCAAACAGCGTTTTAAACCAAAAAGCACTCGCGTAGAAAAAAGGCGGATAATCGATCACCCCAAAAATCAGGTTACCCAGCCAGCTCCGCGCGGGATTATAAAAAGCGCTGGAAGCGCCGTCGTGAAAAATATGCGAAAAATTCAAAAAAGCGGTCAGGTGCGAAAGACTGTCTTTCCCCTCCGCCAGCGGATACAGCGTTAAAAAATAAAAATTATTCAGGACATGAAACAGCAGCAGGATCAATAACGCCGCGCTATACGCCGATTTTTTCCATTCCCGGTCCATGATTTCGTTATTCCCCTTTATCCGCCGAAACGCTGATTCGCACCTTACCCCATCCTCACCAGAAAATCATCCAAAACCAGGTAATCCAGCCGGGCTTTTTGAAACGCGGCGCAAGCCTCATCCGGAGTGCAGACGATCGGTTCTTCATGAATATTGAAACTGGTATTGATCAAAGCCGGAATCCCCGTAATCCGGTGATATTCGCGCAATATCGCATATAAACCGGGATTATCCTCCGGTCCGACAAACTGCGGCCGGGTCGTTCCGTCTTCATGCACCACCGCCGGACAGACGGTTTTGAAATATTCGGTGCACTGGCAGCTGATATTCATGAACCGCGTACAGCCGGGAGATTTATGCGCGTTGATACAACACCCGTCCCGGGCTTCACGCAGGATTACCGGAGCAAACGGCATAAACGCGTCCCGGGACAATTTCGCGTTCAGTTCCGCGGGGACCGCCCGGTCGTTTGCTCGAGCGAGGATCGAACGGTTGCCTAAAGCGCGCGGACCGTATTCCATCGCTCCGCTGAAACGGGCAACAATCTTGCCTCGGCTTAACAGCCCGGCGACTTCCCGCCCGATATCGCCGGGTCGTTCAAAAAGCAGTTTTCTCTGCAGCAACAGCTTACGGATATCTTCTTTGGAAAATTCCGGCCCCAGGAAAACCGTATCCAGCCGCCGCGGCTTCGGCCGGGTCAAAGCATATACCGCGCCAAGCGCCAATCCGCCGTCTCCCATATGCGGATAGACATAGACTTCCCGCACCGCTTCCATTTCCGCTATCCTTTGATTCACTTTTATATTCGCGAAAAATCCGCCGCTCAGGGCAATCCGGGAAATCTTGGTTTTGTTCACCCAATAACTTACCAGTTTTACTATTTCCCGCTCCAGGTGGACTTGAAAAGACGCGGCCACCGCTTCCCGGGATTTATGTTTCAGCCGTTGGAAAATTTGCTTATCCGCAGACCAGGGAAAGAAAATGTTTCTCCGGCGAAACCGCCCGTTTTCCACCCGCAGCAGTTTTTCCGCCTCGGGAACAAGAGAATAATCGCGGCAATACGCGGCTAATCCCATCACCTTTCCCTCATCCCGGATCGGAGCAAACCCCAGGAATTCCGTTAACCGGGAATAATACAGCGTGATGTCATTCAACGCCTGTTGCTCAAATATCCGGGTTACTTTTCCGCCGAGTCCGGTACTCACGGTAAACGAAACCCCGTCTCCCAGCCCGTCAATGGTAAAGATCAGCGCCTCATCGAATCCGGAAGTCGTATAGGCCGCGTAAGCATGCGCGGTATGATGTTCTACCATTGCGATCCTGGCCTTAACCCCCATTTTTTTAAGTTTTTTTTCAAGCACCGCTTTGGAAACCAGCGCTTCCGCTAAATCAAAAACCCGCGATTTACGGGCCAGCACCTGGTAAGTCATATATAACGCCAGCAGGGTGCTAAACTGTTTATTTCCTCCGCGCAGCCGGGCATGGATCGAAGGAAAACTCCGGAGTATCCAGGAAGGAGTCATCCGGGATGCCGCCGCAACCAGGTCGAGGGACTCCGGCGCAATTCCCTGCAGACGCAAAACCTCTTTGATCGCGCGCGTCGGAAATCCTCCCTGTAATTTAACCCGGGAAAGCCGTTCTTCATTGACCGCGGACAGCTTACCGGATCCGGAAATCAGGCAAACCGCTCCGGCGTCCTGGCTATCGCATATTCCCAGCACTCTCACTGCACATTCCCTCTGTCAACCGTCTTGATTATATATCGATTATGCGCTCGTTTACCGTCGGAACGCTGAATGACCAGTTCCGCCAGGATCCCCATCAATACAAACTGAATACCCATGATACAAAAAATCACGAACAGGAACATCAGCGGACTGATCCATTCCCCCTGAAACAATAATTTTCGGAGCACGATAAAAACCGCCAGTAAAACCGAAATACCGAATGAGGCCAAACCGACCCCGCCAAACATGTACATCGGCTTGCTGATAAATTTCCAGACAAACATCATCATCAGCATATCCAGGCAGACATTGAAAACCCGGGATAATCCGTATTTCGATTTTCCGCTGTGCCGGCGATGATGCACCACCGGGACCTCGGTAATTTTAGCTCCCTGCATTGCCGCATACACCGGCAATAAGCGATGGATTTCCCCATGAAATTCGATCGCTTTAAGCACGTCTTTCTTATAGGCCTTCAGCGTACACCCCAAATCATGGACCCGCACACCGGTAAGCAGACGTGATAACCGGTTGGCCGCATAGGAGGGGATTTTTTTCCAAAACAAATTATCCTGGCGGTTTACCCGCCAACCGCTGACCACATCATAGCCTTCGGCCAGTTTATGCAGCAGCTTCGGGATATCCACCGGGTCATTTTGCCCGTCGGCGTCAATGGTAACGATCACTTCCCCCCGGGCATATTCGACTCCCGCGGCCAGCGCCTGGGTCTGTCCGAAATTTCTCGCCAGCGTAATCACCGTCACCCCGGAGTTTCCCTCCGCGATGTTCCGTAACTCCGTCCCGCTGTTATCGGTACTGCCGTCATTAACGTAAATAATTTCCCATTCGATATCCAACGCGTTAAGCGCGTCGTTCAGTTGGCGCTGCAGCATCGCGATATTCCCTTGTTCATTATATACCGGAACAATCACCGATAAGTTCATACCGTCATTACTCCTTTAACCGCTGGTTATACCGTTTGTCCCCGATTGAACCGCGCTGTAAACCGACAACAGATTTTCCGCCGTATTTTCCCAATTATATATTTCCAGCGCGCGTTGACGCGCCTTAGCGGCAAGACGCTTTCGTAACGGCTCGTCATAAAGCATGGTCAATATCCCCTGGGCCAATTCCCGGGGATCTCCGGCGGCAACCATTATCCCGGCGCCGCCGAGCATCCGTTTTACCTCTCCCACATTACTGGCGACGATCGGTTTTCCGGCGGCCAGATATTCCGCGATTTTAAGCGGGCTTTTACAACGGGTAATATCGTTGTCTTCAAAACAGGCGACCGCGACATCCGCCGCCGCCACATACAACGGGGTCTCCCGGTGCGCGACCGAACCGGTAAAAATGATCTGTTCGCCGATATCCAGGTCCCGCGCCAGTTTTTTCAATTCCTCCAGGCGATACCCGTCTCCGACGACCATGAACCGCACATCGCTAAGCGTGTTCAGCGCGATTTTCGCCGCACGAATGAATTGTTCGGCATACTGGCCGCCATGCAATTGCCCGAGATAAAGTACCAGCGGGCCGTCAATCATATACCGTTCCCGGACCCGGCTCCCGGAAACCGACGGATGAAACAGTTCCAGGTCCGCCCCTACCGGAGCCATAACCATACGCCGCGGGTTCACCCCGTAACGCAGGCATTCTTCACGCAGCCGCTGGCTGGCTATGGAAACGCTGTCGCATAAACCGGGAATGACCCGTTCCAGCATTCCCAGAAACATACCGATCAATTTCGGCTGACCCGCCGAATAATTAAAAATTTTGATCTCCCAATCATCCCAATCATAATGCACCGGTTTATTACATACATATTCGCCGACCAATGCCGGCAACGCCGCGTGATAAAAACATTTCTGAAAATGAATAATATCCGCCCAATCG
>JAQULA010000182.1:2654-4041 GCA_028718845.1 Candidatus Omnitrophota bacterium | reverse complement strand
TCTTTTTCGGAAAGAACGGGGTTAGGAATAGGCCAGGAAATATTGAGCGCGGGATCATTCCAGATAATTCCTTGTTCATGAGCGGTGGCATATTCTTCGGAACATTGATACATGACATGAGCCTGTTCGGACAGCACGATAAAACCATGGGCAAAACCTTCCGGGATATACAGCATCACCCCATTATCCGCGGAAAGGGTCTCCCCCACCCATTTACCATAGTGGGGAGAATCTTTGCGGATATCCACCGCCACGTCCCAAATCGCGCCGGAAACAGCACTCACCAGTTTTGCCTGGGCTTTCGGAGCGGTTTGGTAATGCAGGCCGCGCAAAACCCCCTTGGCCGATTGGGAATAATTTACCTGGACGAACGGCTTGATAATACCCAAACGCTGGAAATCGGATCGTTTGTATAATTCGGCAAAACAGCCTCGGGTATCGCTGAATATGCGGCAGGTAATCTTCAAAACCCCCGGTAACGCGGTGTGACAACATTCAAACGGCATATTATTCTTCTCCCAGCAGGCGCTTAAGATAATCGCCATAGCTGGTATTAAACTCGTCCGCCAGCTTCAGCAATTGTTCTTTTCCGATATACCCCATGGCATAGGCCGATTCTTCCACGCAGCCGATTTTCAGACCCTGTCGGTCTTCGATAGTTTTGATAAACATGGCCGCGTCAATCAGCGAATCATAGGTACCGGTATCCAGCCAGGCATATCCCTGCTTGAGCAATTGCACTTTTAATTTCTTTTTTTTCAGATATACGTTATTTAAATCGGTAATTTCCAATTCGCCGCGGCCGGACGGTTGTATGCTTTTAGCGATATTCACTACCTCTTTATCGTAGAAATATAGCCCGGTCACTGCCCAGCGTGAATGCGGATTGGACGGCTTTTCTTCAATGGACAAGGCATTGCACTGCTCATCGAAACTGATTACGCCGTAACGCTCAGGGTCTTTCACATAATAACCGAAAACCGTTGCCCCATCGGGCTGCAACGCAGCCTTTTTCAATTCCTCGGCAAGGCCGGCGCCGAAAAAGATATTATCCCCCAGGATCAGGCAGACTTTGTCGTTACCGATGAATTTCTCACCGATAATGAACGCCTCGGCAATCCCCCGGGGCTGTCCCTGCTCCGCGTATTGGATACTGATCCCCAAATCGGTACCATTGCCCAAAAGCGTTTTGAATTGGGGTAATGCTTCGGCAGTGGAGATGATCAGGATATCGCGGATACCGGCCAGCATCAGCACCGATAATGGATAGTAAATCATCGGTTTGTCGTATACCGGCAACAATTGTTTACACACGCCTTTGGTAATCGGATATAGCCGGGTCGCCTTTCCACCGGCGAGAATAATTCCTTTCATGGTTTGCTCCTTA
>JAQULA010000182.1:0-2554 GCA_028718845.1 Candidatus Omnitrophota bacterium | reverse complement strand
ATCAATCCGCTTTCCAGCAATTCTTTGACCGATTTTTCCAGAGAACGCATCCCGAAATGGGAGTCGTTCTGGATAATCGTGGAAATCTTATCCAGCAATCCCTCGCGGATACTATCGCCGACATCCGGTGAATTTACCAATACTTCGGTTGCCGCTACCTGCTGAGCCGATTCGCCGGATTTCCCGGGCAAAAATTTCTGAAAGATCACCCCGACCAGGCACTGGGAAAGTGTTTTTCGGGCGTAATACTGTTTCTCCGCCGGGAAAGCATGCACCAGCTTCTGCAGGGCCATCACCACTCCGGCGCTGGAAAAAGTTATTAAGACCAGTTTCCCGGTTTGCGCGGCATTAAGAATAAATTCCATGGTCTTCGCGTCGGGTAATTCGCCGATCACCAGGACATCCGGGTCCTGAAACTGGGTCTGTTCCACTCCGCCGGAAAAAGACAGGGTATCGCTGCCGATTTCGCGATGCCGGATGATGCTTTTTGCCGGGTAAAAAAGGTATTCGATACAACGCTGAAAAGTCATGATCACCGAAGCGGTCGTTATATTGATAAAATCGATCATCGCGGCGCAGGTTGTCGTTTTTCCGCACCCGGAAGGCCCGGTAATCACAATCAACCCGGATTTTTTCCGGGCAAACACGCGGATAATCGGCGGCAGATGCAATTCCTCGAGGCTGGGGACCGGCATTTTTACCAAATGGAATACCGCCTCAACCACCCCTTGCTGGGAAAGAACATTCACCCGGAAACGATGCTCTCCGTCTATCGTAACCACGGTAATGGTCGTGGTCAATTCCAAAGCCTGGGTAAAAACAGCGATCTGGTCTTCGCTGAGCAGGCTGAAGACCATTCGTTTCAACGCGGCTTTTTGCAAAGGGCGGGTATCCATCGGCACCATAACTCCGGCCTTACGCATGATCGGAGGCAGACCCAAAGACAGATGCACATCGGTCGCGCCTTCCATCGCCGAGGCATGCAGTAACGCGCTGATATCGACTTGTTCGATCTCTACCTGCAGTTTTTTGCGGTCCTGAGGCGAAATATCGACGATCGCGGCCGCGACCCCGTAGATCTCTCCCGGTTTTATTTCCGCGGCCCGAATGACCCGGGCTTTTAAAGCGATCGGGTTTTTAAAAAAAGGAACGCTCAGGTTAACTTCCAAAAGCGTATTCATGCCCAGAGGATGAAACGATTCAAAACAAATCCCGGCGGCGCTGAGGTTTTTAGTGTGAGTGGAATTCCAGGCGCGGGACATGCCGTCTTCCCGGATAATCCGGTATTGCATGGATAATTGGGTGCTGATCCGCGCGAATTGCCGGCGATTTATTGCTTCTCTTTCCTCAGTGGTCGGTTCAAATTCCATGTTTTAGTACTTCCCTTTCCGCGGCAAGGCCGCAACAGGATTTCCTCAAACGCGAGCAATTCCCGTTTTAGCTCCGTTCCCAGAGAATATCCGCCGATCTTGCCGTTACCGGCAACGACACGGTGGCACGGGATCAACAGCGGCAGCGGGTTCTTTTTCAGGGCCTGCCCCACGGCCCGCTGAGCCTTTGGACGGCCGACGCGTTTGGCGACCCATTGGTATGTGCGCACTTCCCCGGGCTTAATCGCGCAAACCGCGCGCAAAACATCTTTTTCAAACGCGGTAAACCCTTGTAATATAATATCAATACTTGTTCCAATGTTCAATGATATTTTTTGCCGTTTTTTCATCAATGCCGCCGCTGTTTATTATCTGTTGCGCGGTAAGCCGCCGCGTATCGGGATGCGCCTGCAGCAGCCGCTGTAGAATCTGCCGGCGTTTTTCCCCGATCCCGGGGATTTGATCCAGTTCGGAAAGGAGCATGTTTTTCTTGCGCAGATTACGATGGTACGCCAGCGCAAAGCGATGGGCTTCATCACGCACCCGCATAAGCAGATGCAGAGCCCGGGAATCGCGCGCTAAAGCCAAAGGTTCATCCTGCCATTCGACATAAATATGTTCAAAACGCTTGGCGATGCTGATAACCGGTACCGGTACCCCCGCGGCCTCCAGCTCTTGACGGGCACTTTGCAAATGTCCGAGCCCGCCGTCGATAAGAATCAGCTGAGGCAGTTCCAGCCGGTCCTTGAGCGTGCCGCTGAAACGGCGGCGCAGGACCTCCCGGATCATCGCGTAATCATCGATGCCTTCGATAGTCTTTATTTTAAAACGGCGGTATTCTTTTTTAAACGGATTTCCCTGCCGGAAACAAACCATCGACCCGACCGGTTCGCTGCCGGATATGTGCGATATATCGTATCCTTCGATGCGTGCCGGAGACTGTTTCAAACGCAGAACGGACCGCAGTTCTTCAACCTGGTCCACAATCCGGTAACGTTTCCGGGTAATCGGCACGGAACTAAGGCTTTCGATCCGGTCGCGTAATTCCAGGGCTTTTTCGAAATCACGGCCGGCCGCGGCCGCGGCCATTTCCGCGGAAAGCCGGGCAATCAAATCCGCCTTCTTTCCTTCCAAAAACAGCAGTAAATCGCGTACCACTTCCGCATACCCGGCGCCGTCAATCC
>JAQULA010000181.1 GCA_028718845.1 Candidatus Omnitrophota bacterium | reverse complement strand
AAACAGGAAATCGTGGCCATGGCGCGGCGGGTATTGCCTCCGGCTGTCCATTTTGTCGGGACTCACCCGATGGCCGGTTCGGAAAAAGCCGGAGCCCGATTTGCCGATCCGGAATTGTTTGCGCGGACGTTATGCTTTATCGCAAAAACGGCCTCGACTGATGCCGCCGCGTTAAAGCGGGTCAAAAAACTCTGGGAAACTTTCGGAGCGAAGGCCGTGGTTATCGCCCCGGCGGAGCATGACCGCATCGTCGCCGAGGTCAGCCATTTGCCGCACCTGGTGAGCGTGGCTTTGATGGACAGTGTGCGCGGGGATTTTTTGCGTTTCGGCGCGTCGGGATTGCGGGATATGACCCGGATCGCCGCCGGTGAGCCGGCGATGTGGCTGGACATATCGCTGAGCAATAAAGCGGCCTTGTTAAAAGCGCTGGAAGGGTTTGAAAAACGGGTGTCCCGGATCAAACGCTGTCTGCGGCAGGACAATGCCGTTGAACTGATGCGGATCCTGGAAAAAGCCAAACAAAAACGCGACACGACGCGGCTGTAATTAGCCGTATCTTAACAGCATGCTGATTGGCGGAGCTAATGATGATTATTACTATTGACGGCCCGGCCGGGGCGGGAAAAAGCACGGTAGCCAAGAAACTCGCCGAACGCCTGGACTTTTTATATGTGGATACCGGAGCGATGTACCGGGCGTTGACGTTGAAAGTTATGCGCGGCGGTGTCGATTTTTCCAATATCCCGGAGATCGTGGCGCTGGCCCGGAAAACCAAAATCCGGCTGCAGGCCTCGGCGCTGGGGCAATCGCTGGTGACGCTGGATAATGAGGACGTCTCCGCGGCGATTCGTGATCCCCAGGTTACCAATGCCGTATTCAATATTGCCCGCGTGCCGGAAATCCGCGAGGTTATGGTCGGCTGGCAGCGGGAATACGGTTTGTCCAATAACATAGTTATGGAAGGCCGCGACATCGGAACGGTTGTTTTTCCGCAAGCGGAGAAGAAATTCTACCTCGACGCTTCCGTGGAGATCCGTGCGCGGCGGAGGTACGATGAACTTAAAGAGAAAAAAGTAACCATAACCCTGATCGAGATTATTCAGCAGATTAAAGAGCGGGATTATAAGGATAAGACCCGCGACTGCGGGCCGTTGAAAATGGCCGACGACGCTCTTTACATCGACAGCTCCGAGCTTACGGTCGAAGAAGTGGTCGGCATAATGTTTAATTGGGTCAATCATGAAAAGAAGAAATAATTTCTATGTTTTCTGCCGGTTCATATTATCGGTGATTCTGAAAACCGTGTTTTTTTTCAAGGCCGAGGGCCGGGAATATGTCCCGGCCGAGGGCGGCTGCATTATCGCTTCTAATCATTTAAGCTATCTTGACCCGATCGTGCTCAGCGTGGCCAGCCCGCGGATCTTAAGTTTTATGTCCAAAGAGGAGTTGTTCCGGAACAAATTGTTCGCCCGGCTGATCAGCGCTTTAAACGCGTTCCCGCTGCACCGGGGTACGGCGGATTTGAAATCGATTCGTTTTGCCATCAATAAACTCAAAGAAGGGGACACCCTGATCATTTTCCCGGAGGGAACGCGCAGCACCAGCGGCGCGGTGAACGAAGGGCATGAGGGGGTGGCCATGCTCGCGGCCAAGGCCGGAGTTCCGGTTATTCCCACTTTGATCGTAAATACCGATAAAGCGCTGCCGGCACATTCAAAAAAAATGCGCTGGTTTACGCCGGTCCGGGTTTGTTTTGCCCCGCCGATGCGTTTTGACCGCACGGCTTATGCCGGGCATGAGTTGAAGGAAGGGTATCAGAAATTTGCCCAGGAGGTCATTGAGCAGATAAAACAATTAAAAAATAAAAATACTTGTCAATTATAATTTTATTTGCTATACTTTTGTAACACAAAAATAAAAGTAAGAAGGAGGTTGATTATGAAATGTCACGCAAAAAGAAGAAAATTTCCGTTGTTGATGACATAGATCAAAATTCAAGTAGTGTGTTTGCCAAAGAACTGGAACAGTTCAGCGCGCAAATGGTCACTACGCTTCAAGAAGGAGAGATTATCCGGGGTAAAATAGTCGGTTTGACCGAGAAAGAGGTGCTGGTTGATATCGGCTATAAGTCAGAGGGTATGCTGCTTATCGATGAATTCGAAGATCCTTCCCAGATTGTTCTCGGTGCCGAACTCGATGTCCTGCTGGAAACCAAAGAAGACGAAAACGGGATGGTTATTGTCTCCAAACGCAAAGCCGACCGTACGCTCGGGTGGGAACGCATTATCAATAATTATAAGGAAGGCGATACCATCGAAGGCAAAGTTTCCCGCAAGGTAAAAGGCGGACTGATGGTCGATATCGGCCTGGACGCGTTTTTACCGGCATCGCAGGTTTCTTTGCGGGGGGCCCAGAATATCGACCAGTATATGGGCAATACCTACAAGTTCATGATCGTCAAAGTGAATAAACCGCGGAAGAATATCGTATTGTCCCGCCGTGAATTGCTGATCAAAGAACGCGAAGAGAGCCGGGAACGTCTGCTTAAAGAAATCGAAAAGGGCCAGGTCCGTACCGGTACGGTCAAGAATATCGCCGACTTCGGCGTATTTATCGATTTGGGCGGTGTGGACGGGTTGCTGCATATTACCGATATGAGCTGGGGACGTATCAGCCATCCTTCGGAAATGGTGGCGATCGGCGATTCGATCGACGTCAAGATCCTGGATATGGACAAGGAAAGCATGAAAATTTCCCTCGGCTTGAAGCAGAATACTTCATGTCCGTGGACCGGAATCGAAGATAAGTACCCGGTCGGCGCAAAGCTGAAAGGCAAGGTCGTCAATATCGTGCCTTACGGCGCTTTTGTCGAGCTGGAAAAAGGCGTGGAAGGTTTGATTCACATCTCCGAATTCTCCTGGACGCGCCGGATCAGCCATCCGTCGGAGATGCTGGCCATCGGCGATATTATCGAAGCCGTGGTTCTTAATCTCGATGTCGACAATCAGAAGATCGCCCTGGGCATTAAGCAGACCGAGGCGGACCCGTGGCAGGGTATCAGCGCCAAGTATCCGGCCGGTACGAAAGTAAAAGGCCGGGTGCGTAATCTTACCGATTACGGCGCGTTTATCGAGCTGGAAGAAGGTATCGACGGGCTGGTGCATGTTTCGGATATGTCCTGGACCAAGAAGGTGAATAATCCTTCGGAGCTGTTGAAAAAAGGCCAGAAGGTGGAAGTGGTCGTTTTGAGCGTCGATGAGATCAATCATAAAATATCCCTGGGGTTGAAACAGCTCAGTGATGATCCGTGGTCGGAAATCGTGACCCGGTATCCGCTGGGGACTCCGGTGGAAGGGCATGTTACCAAGATAACCACGTTCGGAATTTTCGTGGAAATCGAAAAGGAACTGGAAGGGCTGGTGCATGTCACGGAGATAAACCTGGAACCGACGATAAAGGTGGAAGATTCATTCAAAGTCGGCGATAAGGTGAATGCCCGTGTGATCAAGGTCGACAATGACCAGAGAAAAATCGGTTTGAGCATGAAATAAACCGAATAGGATCGTTTTAAAACCCGGAGTGAAGTAATTCATTCCGGGTTTTTTTTAATCGAGCGCGGAAATTCCGGCGGACTTATCTCCGCTATGCCCCGGCCCGATCGCGCTGAATCCCAATGGTGCATCCGGCGTGAAGATTATCCGTCCGGTTTGCGGCGGATGTTTCCGAAAAAAATTACAAGTTTAATGTTATGATTTGACGAATTGCGCGCGATACAGTAAAATATACGGCATAGTAGGCTAACCAATAAAGGAGGGAAGATATGTCTAAGATTAGGGAGATGAAAAAGGAAGTGAAAAAGAAGGCGCAGAAAACATTAAAAGAAAAACGGCTCGAAAAAAAAGCGAAAAAAGCCGGACAGTTTTAATACTCCCCGGGGGAGCGGCAATGTGCCGGTAATGGGTTGCAATCATACAAGGAGGCAATAGCGGTTATTGTCTCCTTGTTTTTTAATTTCGGGTCGAAGGAGGGCGCGGTGCGATGGAACAGGTAAAAGAGATCAGCATTAA
>JAQULA010000180.1 GCA_028718845.1 Candidatus Omnitrophota bacterium | reverse complement strand
GGTCATTGTCGGTTATGACCGCCGGTTTTTGTCCGATGTTTTTGCCGA
The DNA here is from genome assembly GCA_028718845.1 of Candidatus Omnitrophota bacterium. GTDB lineage: Bacteria > Omnitrophota > Gorgyraeia > B26-G9 > B26-G9 > JAQULA01. Next base: position 4,025 of record JAQULA010000180.1, on the reverse strand, counting down.
GCGGGTCGCCCGGGAACTGTCCCGGTACGGGATTCCCGTGTTTCTGAGCAAGTCGCCGGTGCCGACCCCGGCGGTAAGTTGTTATATTCGCAAACATCGCCTGCCGGCAGGGATTATCGTGACCGCCAGTCATAATCCGGGATTGTTTAACGGAATAAAAATAAAAAATGAATTCGGCGCTTCCGCCGGTCAGGAAGTTACTACGATGGTAGAACAACTGACGGAGCGGCGCGGCGGCGCAATAAAAGTCGAACAAAATCCGGCGGCAATCCGGCGCATCGGTATTGAGCTGCCGTATCTGGCATTGCTTAAAGGTTATATCAATATCGCTTTGCTTAACAAAATGAAATTCCGGATCGTTATCGATGCCATGCACGGGGTCGGCAGCGGGATTGTCGAACGTGTATTACGGGATAGCCGCTGCCGGATAACGACAATTCGCGGCGAGCGCGATGTGCTCTTCGGCGGGGTTAACCCCGAACCGATCATGCAGAACCTTGCGCTATTACGCGCTACGGTAAAAAAAACCCCCTGTGACCTGGCCTTGGCGTTCGATGGGGACGCCGATCGTATCGGCGCGATGTGTCCGGATGGGCGTTTTATCAGCTCCCATCAGGCGATCTGTTTGCTGCTGCTGCACTTAATCGAAAACAAGCGCTGGACCGGAAAAGTGGTGAAAAGCATCAATACTACGACCATGGTCGATAAAATAGCCCGGCATTATGGATTGGCGCTGGATATCGTTCCGGTGGGATTTAAATATATCGCGGCAAAAATGCTCCAGGAGGATGTGCTGCTGGGCGGGGAGGAATCCGGGGGGATCGGGTTTAAACGGTATATGCCTGAGCGCGACGGGGTCTTGTCCGGGCTGCTACTGCTGGAAATGATGGCCTATAGGAAACAGGGGATTGCCGGGATAATCCGCGATATGGAGAAGCAATTCGGAAAATTCGTTTACCTGCGCCGGGATCTTCCGGTAAAGCTGACCAGGCAAATTTCGCATCCGGATATGATTAACGGAAAAAAAGTCGCGCGGATAGAGACCTATGACGGGACTAAATTTACTCTCGAGGATGAAAGCTGGCTGTTGATCCGGGCCTCCGGAACCGAGCCGATCGTTAGGATATATGCCGAGGCCGGCAGTGAAAAAGCGGCGCGGGCACTGATCAAATTCGGATGTGAGGCGCTATGAACCGGGAATTAATTCGAAATTTTTGCATTATTGCCCATATCGATCATGGCAAATCTACGCTTGCCGACCGGCTGTTGGAAATCACCAAAACCGTGGAAAAACGGGGATTCCACGATCAGATGCTGGATTCGATGGAATTGGAACGGGAGCGGGGGATCACGATCAAGGCATCGGCCGTACGGATCCTGTATACGGCCAAAAACGGTAGCACCTATCAGTTGAACCTTATCGATACTCCCGGCCATGTCGATTTTACCTACGAAGTAGCAAAGTCCCTGTCCGCCTGCGAGGGGGCGCTGTTGTTGGTTGATGCCGCCCAGGGGATTGAGGCGCAAACGGTAGCGAATTATTATCTGGCGTGCAACCAGAATTTAAAGATAATTCCGGTCATCAACAAAATCGATCTGCCGCATGCGCAGCCGGAGGTCGTCAGACACCAGATTCACGATGTGTTGCTCCTGGAAGAAGCTCCTTTGCTGGCGAGTGCCAAGCAGGGCATCGGCGCCGTGGAAATCCTTGAGGCGGTAGTCCGGGAAATTCCTCCGCCCAAAGGTGATGAGCACAATGCCCTGGCGGCGCTGGTGTTCGATTCCATGTTTGATACTTATAAAGGGGTTGTGGTCTATGTCCGGATTATGAACGGCCGGATTACGCCCAAAATGAATATAACCTTGATGGCTACCGGAAAACGTTATGAAGTTCTGGAAACCGGGATATTTACCCCGGAACCCAAAAGCGTCGCCAGTCTTTCCTGCGGAGAAGTCGGGTATATGTGCTGTAATATCAAAGATCCCGCGGAGGTTTTGATCGGCGATACCGTAACCGATTTCAAAAACCCGGCTGCGGCACCTCTGCCGGGTTTTAAAAAGGCGCATCCCTTGGTGTTTTGCGGTTTGTACCCGGTCAACAGTGTGGATTTTGACCGATTGCGTGACGCTTTGCAAAAACTGAAATTGACCGATTTCGGATTTGTATTCGAACAGGAAAGCAGTCCGTCGCTGGGGTTTGGCTTCCGGTGCGGGTTCCTAGGTCTTTTGCATATGGATATTGTGCATGAACGTTTGGAGCGGGAGTTCGATTTGAATCTTATTGCCACGACCCCCAGCGTTGTGTACCGGGTTAAAAAGACCAATGGGGACATGATCGATGTCGATAACCCGTCGAAATTTCCCGAGCCGCAGCAGATTGAACATATCGAAGAACCGTACATCAAGTCATTTATGATCATACCCCACGATTGCCTGGGTACGGTTATGACCCTGGCGCAATCAAAGCGCGGAATTCATATCAATAAGGAGTTTTTGGACGAACAGCGAATGATGATCACTTATGAATTTCCCCTCGGTGAGGTTATCGTCGATTTTTACGATAAACTAAAATCGCTTACCCGGGGGTACGGTTCGCTGGATTATGAATTTATCGGGTACCGCGTGACTAATCTGGTGAAACTGGATATTTTGATCAACGGCGACCTTTGCGACGCGCTTTCTTTTCTGGTGCATAAGGATAATTCCCAGTATAAAGGACGGCAAGTGGTGACCAAACTTCGGGAGGCAATTCCGCGGCAGCTCTATGAAGTGGCGATCCAGGCGGCAATCGGCTCAAGGGTTATTGCCCGGGAAACGGTCAAGCCGATGGGGAAAAATGTGCTGGCTAAATGCTACGGCGGCGATATTTCCCGGAAACGTAAATTGCTTGAAAAGCAAAAGATGGGCCGCAAACGGATGAAACAGTTTGGAAAAATACAAATTCCGCAAGAGGCATTTATGGCTGTTTTAAAAATAGAGTAAATAAAGGACTTTTATGAACGAAAAAACACGTTTGGTTATCCGGGAATACGCCGAATCGTTGCTGATCGCTTTCATCTTGGCCATGATTATTCGCGCGTTTGTGGTTCAGGCATTTAAAATCCCGACCGGCTCGATGAATCCGACGCTGGTCGAAGGCGACCGTATCCTGGTGAGTAAATTCATTTATTACTTTCACGCTCCGGAGCGCGGCGATGTTATTGTGTTTAAATACCCGGAGGATCCGAAACTCGCGTTTATTAAGCGGTTGATCGGCAAACCGGGTGAAAACGTGGAGATCCGGAACGGACGAATCCTGATCGGAGGGGAGGAAGTTACCGATCGGCGGATCACCCCGCAATTTTATTATAACCGGGGATTGTTCGGAGAGTCCGGGCAGACCGTCAGTATTCCGCCGGAAGCGTATTATGCCTTGGGCGACAACAGCGCCAACAGCCGTGATTCGCGGTATTGGGGATTCATACCCAAAAAAAATCTTATCGGAAAAGCGGTCCTTATTTACTGGCCGTTAAACCGGATGCGTTTAATCGAATGAGCGGCCCGGGACGACGGCAATAACGGAGCATAGTTGACCTATGAATCTGGCGAACTGGATCTCGGTAATCCGTATTCTGCTTATTCCTTTTTTTATCAGCGCAGTGGTGTACTATTCGCCGGAAAAGGATTTCCTGCGTTTTGTCGCGCTGGGTATTTTCTTAGTCGCGGTTATCAGCGACGGAATTGACGGTTATATCGCCCGCACCAGAAAGATGAAAACCCGCCTGGGGTCGTTTCTGGATCCCATGGCCGATAAACTGCTTTTGAGCGCAAGCTTTGTCACCCTGGCCGTGGCGGATAATATGTCGATGGTTATACCGTTGCCTTTTTGGATGCCGATCCTGGTTATTTCCCGGGACATCATCCTGACTCTGGGGGCATTACTGGTTTATGTCATTAACGGCGACCTTAAAATCACCCCGAGTCCGATGGGCAAAATGACCACGTTTTTTCAAATGTCGACCATTGTTAGTGTCCTGCTGCAGTGG